>NZ_JANPGM010000518.1:0-1682 GCF_031423935.1 Chamaesiphon sp. VAR_69_metabat_338 | reverse complement strand
CGCACGTCAACCGATCCTGAAGAAAATTCATTTAAACATGAAATTCAAACTGCTCATTACAAGTATGACAGCAATCATAAACAACTATCATTAGAACATTTCAATCTTGGAGAAGAATCTGAGGGTACTCAGAAATTGTATGGGCTGTCGGGATTGATTGTTAATCTGCTAGAAGATGGAGGTGTATTAATATTTGATGAATTAGATGCCAGGTTACATCCGTTGATTACTAGCGCAATTGTAAGGCTATTCAATTCATCTGAAACTAATCCCAAGAATGCTCAATTAATATTTACGACTCACGATACTAACTTGCTGAGTGGTAATCTATTTCGGAAAGACCAAGTTTGGTTTACGGAAAAGAATTGTTATGGAGCCACCGATCTATATTCGCTTGCAGAATATAAGATCCCAGAGCGAGCTAGTTTCGAGCAGGATTATATTGCGGGTAAATATGGTGCAGTGCCATTTATTGGCGATTTGAGTCGGTTTTTGGGTAAAAAATAATATGTCTAGGAATAGAGATCTTCGATCGCAGTCACGTTCGGAAAAAGGTTTTACAGATAGAGAAGTAGGTACTAGAGATCCGATTCCTGCTTTTCTGATTGTTTGTGAAGGGGCAAAAACCGAGACAAATTATTTTAGGAGTTTTCCCGTTAGTACTAGACCAGAAATTACTATTGTTGGGGCTGGGTGCGAAACAATTGCTGTAGTCAATAAAGCGATCGAGTTGATGGCAGTCAAAACATTCGATCGAGTATGGTGTGTATTCGATCGCGATCCATCAAATGTTAACAATACAGCCGCCAGATTTAGACAGGCATTGCAAGTTGCAGAAAAAGAAAATATTAAGGTTGCTTACTCTAATGAATGCTTTGAAATCTGGTATCTCTTACATTTTCATCTTTATAATACCGCTGTGCCAAGAAGCGACTATAAGAAAAAACTGACTAAATCGCTCGGCTGCGATTATGCAAAGAATAGTGATGACATGTATTCCAGACTTGAAGACAAACAGCATCAAGCAATTAAGCACGCCAAAATCTTATTAGCCAGTTACGATTCTCCCGATCCAGCAAGCGATAACCCTGCCACTACAGTTCATCTCCTCGTCGAAGAGTTAAATCACTATATTCGCTAAGTACTTTCTTTGGTGCGTTACGCTTCGCGATAGCGACGCACACAACCTGGAGGAAACCTCCAGGTTGTGTGCGTCAAGACAACACATCCTACGATATTCCTATCAATTATCAATTATCAATTATTAACTAATCATGCCTCGTCCTAATTATGGTAATGCAGTTAAACAACGTGCCGTGCAATTTTTCACGGTATTAATTGACTATGCCAATGATGAATTAGATATCGACGATCGCCAGTTGGAAAGTTTGCAGCGCGATATTCAACTGCATTGGCAAACGTCCAAACGGTGTGTGGTGCGGACGAAAGTGAGGTATCTCGAACAGGTTACTAAATTAGCGGGGGCAATTCTGACGGGCGAACAGATCAAAGAAGCGATTAAATGTTTGACTGATTTTTTGGAGATTGTCGAAGATAATCGATCGAGTAAGGGTGGCTCGGAAACTTGGCATTTTACTTTAAATTTGTGGCATGAAAGATTCGATCGAGCGACAAATCTCGATCGATTTATGGTGGAATGGGAGCGGCGGAAATCGCCTAAG
>NZ_JANPGM010000517.1:0-7452 GCF_031423935.1 Chamaesiphon sp. VAR_69_metabat_338 | reverse complement strand
GGTGTCAACTTAACGATGTTGGCAACGAGATTACGTCATTATAGCCACTGTCCCGATCGTCGTTACCACGAGAGAATGCGGCTTTGAGCACCTACAATTTCCTTAAGTTGACACCCATGCCCTTGTGGGTACCCTAGATCTTTGCTTGTAATAGCAAATTAACCCTGATAAGGTCGATCGATCCGATCGAGTGAGACGTTAAACTCAAACGGCATCCGACCGGGATTTTTGCGCGGTTCGGCAGCATAGCCTACTGGTAATACCAGCGCAATTGCCAAATTTGGATCGTTTTCGGCACCAATGACGGCTTTGACTTTTGCTTCGCTCCAGCCATTCATCATGCAAGTTGATAAACCCAAACTCTCCGCCGCTAGCATCGCATGAGTTGCGGCAATCATCGCATCCTTAATCGCATACTCCCTATCCTTATCGCCGATTGCTGCGGCAAAATCGGGAACTGCTTTTTTGAAATAGGCCGCAGTGGCTTCATTCCAAGCACCAGTCTGAATACCTTGTTCGATAATCGGCGTGATGTCTTTCTCACCAGCCTTGATATCGGCGGCAAACACCAAGTTGACAGGTGCTTGGACGATTTGGGGTTGATTGAAACAAGCTACGCCTAGAGCCGCTTTTTGGTCGGGATCGGCGACGATAATAATCCGCCAATCCTGGATGTTGTAGCTACTCGGTGCGGCAACAGTCAGTTCTACGAGTTGACGCAGGAGTTCGGGCGCGATCGGGTCGGGTTTGAAACTTTTGATCGATCGACGTTGTAAAATCGCGGTTGGGACGTCTAAGGGCATAATTTTCCTAGTTAATAGTCAAGTTTTTAAAAACGCCTCATTCGAGCGGTAGTTAACCACTATCTAAATCTTGGATGCGCGCTAGTTATAGCTTTAAACTTTAGCAGCTAATCGATCGTTCAGGATTGTCAGATCGATCGCATATTGTTGAAATAATTCATTGAGTTCGGGACGATTTGTTTCTGCCAGCCGCACCAAACCCGATAATAGATGTTCGGTGCCGATCGCCGATCGAGCTAAATAACTTTAATTGTTTGACTTTTACAGATTTAGAGAAACACTCCACCAGTAGCTTCAATCCGTTGTCCATTAATCCACTTCGCATCAGGCGAACATAGAAAAGCAACAATGCCGCCAATATCCTCAGCCTGCCCGACTCTACCCAGCGCAGTTTGAGAAGCAATATAGCCTTTAATTTGGGGATTGTTGCGAATTGCTGCTTCATTGAAATCAGTTTCAATAGCTCCAGGAGCCAGCACATTTGCTGTAATGCCTCTTGCGCCTACTTCTTTGGCTAAGTAACGAGTGAAAGTTTCGATCGCACTCTTGGCTGAAGCGTAGACAGAGTAACCAGGATTGGCAAATCTAGTCGTGCCACTAGAAATATTAATAATGTGTCCGCCATCGTTAAGATGAGGCAAAAGTTTCTGCGTCAGAAAATACACGCCTTTAAAATGAATGTTTACTAAATTGTCAAAATCAGCTTCGGTAACTTCAGCAATTGGAATAGTAGCACCAACGCCAGCGTTATTGATGAGAATGTCAATTTTTTCAACGTTGAATTTTGTTTTTAGTAGCGTTTGCAACTCCTGGCTAAAACTATCGAAAGTACTAATTTTTCCGACATCAAACTGTAAAGCCGCTGCTGTGTGTCCGATTTGCTCGATTTGAGATACAACATTGTTGGCTTCTGCAAATTTCGATTGATAGGTAATGACAATATCGCATCCAGCTTGCGCCAACCGTAAAGCCATGTCTTTACCTAAACCTCGACTGCCACCTGTAATTAATGCAATTCGATTCATAACACGGATTAAATGACAATACTTTGGTGCATATGTATTGTACAGTATTGTTGTGATTTGATGAGGTAAAAAATGACCCAATCGTGCATTATTAAAAGCTGACGCTCAGTAGTTTGTAGGTTGGGTTGAGGAACGAAACCCAACATCCTCACGATCGATTGTTAAGGTAGTTGGGTTTCACATTCGTTCAACCCAACCTACATATCTATTATCGATCGAACATTGCAACCGCATCAATGCTGAGGCTCATCAATTACTTCATTCTCATCACTGTTCAACCAGTGACCGAATTCCTCAACAAACTTATCTCGTAAAATTGCATCGCGAATTTGTTGGGTAAATCGAATCAACTCGGTAATATTGTGCAGAGATAACAGGGTAAATCCGGTAATCTCACCACAGCGAATCAGATGACACAGATAGGCGCGAGTAAAATTCTGACAGGTGTAGCAAGGGCAAGTATCATCTAAGGGGGTAAAATCGCGCTTGAACGGCGC
Organism: Chamaesiphon sp. VAR_69_metabat_338; assembly: GCF_031423935.1. NCBI lineage: Bacteria > Bacillati > Cyanobacteriota > Cyanophyceae > Gomontiellales > Chamaesiphonaceae > Chamaesiphon > Chamaesiphon sp. VAR_69_metabat_338. Next base: position 5,127 of record NZ_JANPGM010000517.1, on the reverse strand, counting down.
ATTCTTGAGATTCCATCTTTCTCCCCGCACGAAAGCGGCACCGTGCCTAGCGACGCGGGTAGGTATCACACAATCGAATAAATCGATGCCGGAGGCGATCGCGATCGCCATTTCTTTATATGTCCCTACTCCCATCAAATATCGCGGTTTATTTGCGGGCAATAGAGGAGCGGTAGCTCGCACGATTTTGTGGATGAAATGCGATGGTTCGCCGACACTGACGCCACCGATCGCATAACCGGGCAGATCGAATGCTTGGAGAGCCTTGGCTGTCTCTGCACGTAAATCCAGATGAACGCCACCTTGGACGATCGGAAATAGGGCTTGATCTTCGGGGCGTTGATGGGCTTGGATGCAGCGTTCCAGCCAGCGATAGGTACGATCGGTAGCGGCGACAACTTCTTCTCTAGTGGCGGGATACGGCGGACATTCATCAAATGCCATAATGACATCCGCACCGAGGGCATTTTGAATTTCGATCGATTTTTCGGGAGAGATAAAGATCGTGCGCCCATCTAGGGGCGATTTGAAAGTCACGCCTTCTTCGGTAATCTTGCGAGTTTTGCTGAGGCTGAATACCTGAAAACCGCCAGAATCGGTCAGCATCGGCCCTTTCCAGTTCATGAATTTGTGCAAGCCACCAGCTTCGCGAATAATATCTTCGCCGGGACGCAGATGCAGATGATAGGTGTTCGCCAAAACCATTTGCGCTTGAGCATCTTCTAAGTGCGCAGGGGTCAGCGTTTTGACGGTAGCGGTCGTGCCTACTGGCATAAATCTGGGTGTTTCGACAATGCCGTGGGGAGTATGAAAGACACCCGCACGGGCATGAGTATGACTGCATTTACCTAAGCAATCAAAAGTAAAATTGGAGTGATTCAAAGTTTTTTGCAGAACAGATCGCAGATGAAAATTGCTGGATTTATCGATCGCAGCGATGTGGAGATTTTAGGCTAAATTATCGATCGACTAGCGCAGCAGAGATCGTTGGCTATCGCCCACAGCCCAAAAGATTCAGCATTAGTCCTAAATTCTTAAGTGGCGGGATCGTCGCCAGCCCAACCCATGGGCGATGCTTCGGCATCATCCTTGACCCGCCTGATGGGCAAATTGGCGATTAGAGCTGTGACTCTTTGGTTGCTTTCTAACGAAAAGTCTAGCCCTTGAGCGTCGATTTCGACATAGCGGGAGACGACTTCGAGAATTTCTTGCCGCATCATCTCGACCATTTGGGGGCTAAGATCCGTTCGATCGTGCGCTATGACTAATTGCAACCGCCGCTTCACATGGTCCCTACTCGGCTCACTCGGTCGAGGGAATAACATCTCCAGAAATTCGTTAATCATAGTCATAAGTAATGCGATCGGGTCGCGGGAATTAGCACCTAAATGATGGAATTGTGATGGGTAAAGTACGGTGACAATTGATTTAATGACAAACTTCCCAACCCAACGCCTGTGGATAGCTACAGATCGTCGATGCAGCGCGATCTAGGCGGGACTGCACCACCGAACGATGATAGATACTACCAAACTACCCACACTATAGCAAGATGCGGTTTCCCAATTCAATAGAAAATTGTTACTAACTCGATTGAATTCGATCGAACAGACATTTTTAAATAAATCGGTTGCCGTCAATCGGGGTTGGCGATCGGTACTATCGACTTAACTTAATTTATACGCATACTTTTACCCGATTACTTAGTAAAAATTTTACGCAACCGTACGAATAAATTGTCGCGATCGACCGCCAAATCTAAATAAGGTGTTTTTTCACCAATCAATCGATGGGCGATATTATCAAAAGCTTGAGCGGCGCGGGAGGTAGAGTTAGCTTCTAATACTAAGGGTTCGCCTCGGTTAGTCGAAGTAATTACCCGTTCGTCTTCGGGTACGACCCCGATCAGTTGGACGGCAAGGATTTCACTAACATCTTCGACAGACATCATCTCACTCGCTTCGACCATTGCTGGACGCAAGCGATTGACGATCAAGCGGGCGGGGCTGATATTACTAGCTTCGAGCAAACCGATCACGCGATCGGCATCGCGAACGGCGGAGATTTCGGGAGTCGTGACGATGAGAGCTTCTTGCGCTGCGGCGATCGCATTTTTGAAGCCCATTTCAATCCCCGCCGGACTATCGATCAACACAAAATCAAATTGAGGTGCTAATTCGCCGACCATCCATTTCATGTGATTGGGGGTAATCATCTCCGCTTTGCGATTTTGAGTCGCTGGCAACAACACCAATCCTGGTTGTCGCTTGTCGCGCACTAGGGCTTGATCGAGACGACATTCGCCTGCAAGTACTTCGACAGCAGTATAGACGACCCGATTTTCCAATCCCAACAACAGGTCGAGATTTCGCAGTCCAAAGTCGCCATCAACGAGGGCGACTCGGTACCCCATTTTGGCGAGGGTCATGCCTAGATTTGCGGTGACGGTGGTTTTACCCACGCCACCTTTACCAGAGGTAACTACAATAATACGAGTCATGAATTATAAATTGGGAGCTGTAAATTTATGAATAATAAAAGTCTGATGATAATGGTAATGCTCGTTTAAGTTTCGATCTAGATGTTGCGGATGGGCAGTTACCATCACGATAGTAGTATGAGACTGGCAAACACTACTAGTGCCGCTCGGGTTAACGATATCTTACTCCGATCGCTGGGAGCCTGGGAGCGCGAGTTCGCGCAAATAGGGCGTGGTTTTGACATCGATCGCCCGGGCGATCCGGATGCCTTGAGGGGTTACATAAGCAACTTCTGGCTCGAACTGTGGCGGCGGGGTTTCGGGGGCGCGCGCGACGCGATCGGCAATCCGGAGCTGGGTGGGTTCCATCTGTAACGCCATGATCAGACATTGGGGATTATTGGGATAGCCAGCATGGGCGATGCCTCTGAGCCTCCCCCACACAATGATATCCCCCGCCGCAAAAATTTCGCCACCAGGATTGACATCGCCCATAATTATGACCGTCCCTTCATGCCGAATATCCATCCCCGATCGCACGGTCATCTGCAAGTAGAGCGGATCGACAAGCTGAGGGGTCGCCCCTTCCGTCGGTACTAATAAGGGCGCAATCGCCGATTGCTGAGTCACCGAATAACCGGCGGTTGCTGCTGCTACTGCCGTTTGGCGACGACTGGTGGCCACGAGTTGAAGCTGTAGCGAGACATCAGCCAGTGCGTCGGCAATCCCTTGTAATTGTCTGGCATCGAGCAAGCGATCGTGCGCCACCAAATGTACTGCGGTCAACGGCTGCCAGAATCTTTTACCCGCTTGCAGTCGCTGTTGTAGTTGTTCCCACATGTCATTCCAACCCGCAGAAACTGGCGTTTCGGCCTCTGTCGGCAGGATCAATTTCACCACCCCATCCTCGTTCTTGAGCCGAATTTGGAGTTTAGGCTGCTCTGAGGGCGACGCTGGGGTCGGATCTGGCTTTTCTTGAGCATTTAGCATGGACAAGGTAGATGAGAAATCAGCATTCATAGCCTACAGAGTGGTTGCAATCGGAAATGGCTTTTACATCTTACACTTCAAACGGATGTTCTGAGGAAAATAATCAACATGTATTTAAAAAAATGTATTTAAAGAAGACATGCTGGTAGTAATATTTAGTAGCCAAAATTAAAGATCTTCACGAAAAATTAGATTGCTGATGCTCAAATTAGTCCTAGTCTCGTTAGCTGTCGCGATGGCTACGTCTGAAGTTGGTGGCACTTGCGCCGCAGCGGCCACCCACAGTCGATCGATCGCGATCTCTAGTAACTCAATCAAACATACCAGTACTAATTCACCAGCCGATCGCCGCTGGCTGGCGATCGCCAAATGCACGCTCAAGCGGTATCGCCGCCCTCATCTTCGCAGTTAACGATCGTGGAGATCGAGGGTGAGGTGCGATTCACAGATGACCCATTGCGATCTATGATGATCGCTCGTTGGGTCAATTCGTCTACAAAATCATCAACACAATGAGTTTAATTCGGATTTGGGCAGTAGCTAGTAATGTCTTTCGGGAAGTAATGCGCGAACGGATCTTTTTGACGATCGGTTTTTATGCAGTACTGATGTCGATCTCCTGGCGGCTCTTGCCAGAACTATCTGGGCCAGCGCAAGCGAAGATCCTGACTGATTTCGGGGCGGCTACTACCAATTTGCTGGGGGTCGCAATTGCCATTTTTGTCGGCACTAACCTGATTAATAAAGAGATTGACAAGCGGACGGTATTTACGATCGTCACTAAACCGATCGGGAGTATGGAGTTTATTTTGGGCAAACACTTGGGTTTGTCTGCTGTATTGGCAACTTTGGTTGCTGGCATGACCGCAATCTACTTCACCATCCTCAGTCTGGCGCACATCAATTATCAAATCGGACCGCTGCTGCTCACAGCTCTGTTCCTGTTTCTCGAATTGTGCCTGATTGCGGCGGCGGCACTACTATTCGGAGTCTTTACTAGTTCGATCTTGGCAATTCTACTCACTTTTTCATTTTATTTAGTCGGACATTTGAGCGAAGGGATGGTCAAACTAGCTGGCGTAACTAAAAATCCTGGTTTCCAGCAAATGACCGATAATCTGTATTTATTCTTACCCGATCTTTCTCGTCTCGATCTCAAAAATGATGCCGTCTATGGCGTTCTACCTCAACCAGACACATTGTTCATCAATGCCATTTATGCGGTGATTTATACCGCGATCTTATTGTTGCTGACGACGGTAATTTTCTCGCGCAAACAGTTCTAGGATCGATATCCGGTTGGCGATCGATCGTCAGATTGATCGCTGTAGTTAAGAGCAGGAAGTTGTTATCCAGACAGTACATTAAATAAAAATAGTTATTTCCGGTCTGATTGATTGTTTGCAATCCAAGAATCAAACTTAATTAAATCTCCTCTGCCGAGATGCGTGTAAAGCATAAATTCTGGAATAGGATTACTATTTTTTAATAAATGTTCAACTTTTGATTTAGAGCTATTATTAATACATTCTAGTATGATTTCTCTAACTTCTTTGTATGCACTATATCGAGCATCCCGAAACATAGATTTCGTACTCCACAAGGATCTAAGTTGTTTGTATTTTTCTTCTTCTAAAACACTGGTTCCAAACTTGGTA
>NZ_JANPGM010000516.1:0-4185 GCF_031423935.1 Chamaesiphon sp. VAR_69_metabat_338 | reverse complement strand
CCCCCCGGGGCCAACAACAACACAATCTTACCATACAAATTTTTTGTTTCTTTTTTTGTCCGATTTTTTGGGGGGTGGGGGGGGGGGGGGGGGCCCTAGGGATTGGAAGGGTTTAGAGGTTAGGATTTAGGGCTGAGGCTTGAAGGTTGAGGATTCAGCAAGTAATCGGTATTTTCTATGCCCGATCGCTTATTCTCTACTTCCTATCCTCAATTCCCTATCCCCTATCCCCTATTCCCTATTCCCTCCTAGACTTCTTCACTATCGTCGCCACGCGCAAACGATTCATAAGTGGGACGAGAAGGCGCGCGACGGGTATTGACATCGGCCATCAGATCGACTTCGACGTCGCGGCTATCGCCGTCGGGGGTCTGTTCGACTTTGTGAACGGCAATATCTAGACCGAGAGACTGCAACTCGCGCATTAGTACCTTGAAGGATTCGGGCGTGCCAGGGCTGGGAATCGATTTACCTTTAACGATCGCGTTGAGGGCATCGTTCCGGCCTTGCATATCATCAGATTTGACGGTGAGTAGCTCTTGGAGCGTGTAGGCCGCACCAAAGGCTTCGAGTGCCCAGACTTCCATTTCCCCGAACCGTTGACCGCCTTGTTGGGCTTTACCACCGAGGGGTTGTTGGGTAACGAGGGAATAAGGGCCAGTGGAACGCGCGTGGATCTTGTCATCGACTAAGTGGACGAGTTTGAGCATATACGCCTTCCCGACGGTTACGGGTCGATCGAAAGCTTCGCCGGTGCGTCCGTCATAGACGGTGGTTTTACCAGGCTCGTTTTTGTCGAACAGCCAAGGTTTACCTTGTTCTTTAGCCGCAGCTTTAAGCTTGCCATGTACTGTCGATCGCGAGGCTTCGGGTGCGTACATTTCATCGAATGGTGTCACCTTAAACCGCATGCCCAGGTTATGTCCCGCCCAACCGAGCAGACATTCAAACACCTGACCGACATTCATCCGTGAGGGCACGCCGAGCGGATTGAGGACGATATCGACGGCAGTACCATCGGGTAGGTAAGGCATATCCTCTTGCGGCATAATCCGCGAGACGATTCCTTTATTGCCGTGGCGTCCGGCCATTTTGTCGCCGACTTGGATTTTCCGCTTTTGCGCGACGTAGATCCGCACGACCATATTGGCTCCAGGTGGCAATTCATCGCCTTGTTCGCGGGTAAATACGCGGACATCGACAACGCGGCCTTTTTCACCGTTAGGAACTCGCAGGGAGTTATCGCGGACATCGCGGGCTTTTTCACCGAAGATGGCGCGCAGCAGTTTTTCTTCTGGCGGCTGGTCGGATTCGCCTTTGGGCGTCACTTTACCGACGAGAATATCGCCAGATGTCACCCACGCACCCTTGCGGATGATGCCGGTTTCGTCCAGATTCCGCAAGGATTCTTCACTGACGTTGGGAATTTCGCGGGTAATCTCTTCAGGGCCGAGCTTGGTTTGCCGTGCTTCGATTTCAAACTTCTCGATGTGGATACTGGTATAGAAATCTTGAGATACCAATCGCTCGCTAATGAGGATCGCATCCTCATAGTTGTAGCCTTCCCACGGCATATAAGCGACTAGAATATTTTGACCCAGAGCCAGCTCGCCGCCTTCAGTTGCCGAACCATCTGCCAGGACTTGACCAGCAACGACTCGATCGCCGATTTGTACCAAGGGACGTTGGTTGAGGCAAGTATCCTGATTAGAACGGTGATATTTCTGGAGCAGATATTTTTGGGTGCGACCGTTATCGCCTTTAACATCGATCGATTCGGCTTCGATGAAGCTGACTACACCGTCGATTTTCGAGACGACGACCATCCCCGAATCCCGCGCAGCTTGGACTTCCAAGCCCGTACCGACTAGCGGACGTTCGGGACGCAGCAAGGGTACCGCCTGACGTTGCATGTTCGACCCCATCAGGGCGCGGTTGGCGTCATCGTGCTCCAAGAACGGAATCAACGATGTTGCCACCGAAATAATCTGCACCGGCGAAATCGCGACATAATCCACCTGATCTGGGGTAGTAGTCGTAAATTCATGTCGATAGCGGACGGGAATCGTCGAACCCAAGATATAACCATGCTCGTCGGTGGTGATATCGCCAGGTGCGACTCGCAGATCGTCCTCTTGATCCGCCGTCATATATTCCGCTTCTAGCTCGCGCTTGACCCGACCATTTTCGACGGGTAAGAACGGCGTTTCGATAAACCCATATTGATTGACCCGCGCATGCGTCGCTAGCGAACCGATCAAGCCCGCGTTGGGGCCTTCCGGGGTTTCAATCGGGCAAATCCGCCCGTAGTGGGAGGTGTGAATATCGCGTACCGCAAAGCCCGCCCGTTCTCGGGTCAAACCACCAGGGCCTAAGGCTGAGAGTCGGCGTTTGTGGGTCAATTCCGCCAGGGGATTGGTTTGATCCATAAACTGGGACAGTTGCGAGGAACCAAAAAATTCCTTCACGGCCGCAACTAAGGGCTTGGGATTGACCAAACTCGCTGGTGTCAAGCTGCTAGTCTCCGAAACTGTCATCCGTTCGCGAATGATCCGCTCTAAGCGATTCAAGCCGACCCGAATTTGGTTTTGGAGCAATTCGCCGACCGAGCGCACACGGCGGTTGCCTAAGTGGTCGATATCATCGGTACTGCCGATATCAAATTCCAGATTGATCAGATAATCGATCGCGCACAAGATATCTTGCGGTGTTAGCACCCGAATGGCATCGGGAGTCGTCAACCGCAATTTGCGATTCAACTTATACCGTCCGACCTTACCCAAATCGTAACGTTTGGGGTCGAAAAAGCGCGAATCGAGCAATTGCTGACCGCCACTCACCGTTGGCGGTTCGCCCGGACGCAGCTTTTTGTACAGCTCCATCAACGCTTCTTCTTCGGACAAGTTGCCTTCTTTATCGATCGTCTTTTGATAAAACTCAGGGTGACGTAAGGAGTCAAAAATCTCGTTATCGGTCAATCCCAGTGCTTTTAACAGTACCTGCGCCGATAGCTTACGAGTCTTATCGATCCGCACCCAGACGATATCATTTTTATCCGTTTCAAACTTCAGCCACGCTCCGCGATTGGGGATCAGTGACGCACTATATGTTCTACGACCGTTTTTATCTAGCTCGGATTTGTAATAAACCCCAGGCGAGCGCACGATCTGATTGACAATTACCCGCTCGGCACCGTTAATAATAAACGTCCCCCGATCGGTCATCAATGGCAAGTCACCGATAAAGACATCCTGCTCGATGATTTTGCCTTTATCTTCTTTGTTAATTAATTGCGTCGGTACATACATTTGCACCGCATAGCTAGCGTCGCGTCGCTTGGCTTCATCAACGTCGTATTTCGGTCGTTTGAGCTTGTAATTTTTGGCGAGGAATCTTAATTCTAGTTTGCCGGTATAGTCCGTAATCGGTGAAAAGCTATCTAATTCTTCGATTAAGCCTTCTTCCAAAAACCAGCGGAAGCTAGAACGCTGAATCTCTACTAAATCCGGCAGCATGTAAGTGGATGCTGTAGTAGTAATCTGACTAGTCATAGTATTCCTCTCTAAGCACGTTCTATACAGGGATCGATTCTTCGCAAAAGTGATAATTTCACAGATCGACACTAGCTCGGGCTAGCTGTAGGATCTTGAATATCTGCAGTCTGGGTCGCCATTTGTGAGCTTACATGGTAAAATAAATAAGTTACTTAAAAGTCTTAATGCTCCCCGACGACCGATAACTTTTGGTTGACACGATTTCGATCGCTAGATGCATCTAGAACGGCTTCAACCTGGCTATCTGGGGTGAGAATCATCTTTGGTAGTGACAGTAAATAGGATTTGAATGTAGCGTAAATCTTGCCAGCGGTTTAAATATAAAAATTGCCGATCGAGAGCCTTAATCGATCGATGCTAAAACTGGTAATCTAAATAGCTCTCTTGCATTAGCAGTAGTAAATCCTGCCAAACTCTCCACACTTTCACCGCGCAAGGTTGCCAAAAAGCTAGCTACCTGAGCGACAAAAGCTGGCTCATTCCGTTTGCCGCGATGGGGTACAGGTGCCAGGAACGGACAATCGGTTTCAATTAGCAATCTCGCTGGCGGCACGAGTTGTGCCGAAGCTTGAATCTGTGCGGCATTTTTGAAGGTAACTACCCCACTAAAGCTAATGTAAAACCCCAAATC
>NZ_JANPGM010000515.1:0-2625 GCF_031423935.1 Chamaesiphon sp. VAR_69_metabat_338 | reverse complement strand
GGACTCGAAGCACTCGATCGATTGAAGGACACTCTCTATGGCGATGAAGATCCCAGCAAAGTTTACTACCAAGAAACCACCCTCCGCGTCGTCCAGGAAGGTAACAGCCTCTACAGTCTGGAGCTGTATCTGCCAGGAATTGCCAAAGACCAAATTCAACTCAATAAAACTGGCGATGAATTGAATATCCGGATCGGCAACCACCGCCGGAATATGGTGCTACCGCAAGCTCTGGCTGCGCTCCAACCGACTGGTGCGAAAATGGATGAGGATTATCTCAAGATCAAGTTTGCTTGAGGAGATCTCGATCGAATTTCACGATCTGGGGTAGGTAACTGCCCCAAACAAGAGAACTAATTATATCTGTTTAGCTAAAATTTTGCGACAAATCTTAATATTGAGTCCCAAAATGGGTAGGATAGATAAATAGGATTGGGATCGCAATCCCACGCCAAAAAAACTGAGTATTACATCGGAGGAGGTAATCTTTAATGTCCCAAATCACATACTCCCGACTATCTGCAATGGCAATCGGCATCATTGGCGCGAATGCACTCGCGATCGATGCTGCGCTAGCGAAGGGATGGGTAGGCATTATCGATCGATCTCCAGTTAGGCACGGCAGAGGATTGGATATCGGTTTGCAGCCGATTATTCCCACTCGCGTTACCAGAGCACCAGCAATCGAGCGCGGGATGGCAATCGGTTTAGCTCCGATTATTCCCTTCAAATTAGCCCAAACGCCCACACCCGATCGCAGTATCGCCACTAGCAACAGACAACCCCTCGGCGTGGGGATCGCCGCCAAAGTTGGCACATTAGGATTTGGCGTCGATGCGAGCAAATCATTGACGCCCCAACTCAATGCTCGCTTGGGCGTGAATTTTGGGAATGTCGGTTTCAATCGCACCGATAGCGGTATTAATTATGATGCCCAGCTCAAATTGAGCAGCATTCAACTATTTGGCGATTATTATCCCAGTAGTAACAGCAGCTTCCGGATTACTGGCGGCTTCGTCGCCCAAAATAATCGCGTCGCTGTCACTAGTAAACCGAGTGGTAATGGTACCTATACGATCGCGGGAAATCAATATGCCGCTAGCAGCGTCGGCACGCTCAATGGTGAATATGCCTACGGTAACTCGATCGCACCGTATCTCGGCATCGGGATTGGCAAATCTACCAATGAAGGCTTAGGTTTCAATGCCGATTTGGGTTTGATGTTTACAGGCTCGCCCAAAGTCTCGCTGACGGCTAGCAATCCCGCTTTCAATGACAACGCCACGACGCGCGCTCAAATCGATAATCAAGCTCGTCAAACCGAAAACGATCTGCGCGGCTTTAATGTCTATCCAGTCATCTCAGTCGGGGTTTCTTACGGCTTTTAGATAAGAATCGATCGATTCTTATCTATCTAAAAGGATGTTTGGAAAGTGACTTTTAACACTTCTAAGCCCTAGAAGATCCCCCCTAGCCCCTCTTCAAAAGGCTACCGTGTATACACTCTCTCGTTAGAAGCGATATTAGTGAGAATCCCCCTAAATCCCCCTTAAAAAGGGGGACTAAGACTCCGATCTTAGCCCCCTTTTTAAGGGGGATTGGGGGATTCAGATCTCAAAACGAAGTCCGACAGACTTGCGTATACACGGTAGCCTTCAAAAGGGGGGAACCAGAAATAGCAATAAAAATCCCCCTGATTTCAGCATGGAATCGGGGGTAAATTGTATGAATGTTAAAAAAATGAAGTGTGCTGGGTAACATAGGTATGTCAGCCTAGCGGTAGCCCGATGAATATTGTATATCTGGAATTGAAACAGATCGACGATCGATCCGTAACTTTGCGTTATCGGGTGCCAGATCGAGTACAGTATGAATCGAGAAATCTAGAACTGGCGGAGATTGCCGGATTGTATGATTTTGCCGATACAGATTTTGCGCGAGATAGCCCCGACTTAGCAAAGATCGGGCGCAAGTTATTTGATTGGGTGGATGGTTCGGAACGGTGGCTGAGTCGATCGATCGAGCAACAGCGGCAGGGTTTAATATTAGCGATCGATTGTCAGGATCGGCTAGGGGGCTTGCCGTGGGAGATTTTATATTATGAGGGCTTTTTGGTAGCGCGATCGATTGTGCCGATTCGGATTGTGGGTGGATTCCAGCGTCAAACTGTCAAAAGAGAGCCGTCGAAATATCAGTTGCAGACGTTGTTTATGGCAACAGATCCGGAGAGTGTTTATCCTAAGCTGGATTTTGAAGCTGAGGAAGCATTGATTTTAGATGCAACGAACGATTTGGCGATGGAGTTGCGGGTAGAAGAAAGCGGCTGCTTGGAGGAATTAAAGAACTTTTGGTACAGATTTCGCGATCGATTCGATATTTTTCATCTCAGCGGACATGCAGATATCCGGAATGGTGTGCCCTATTTTATTACTGAGTCTTTAGAAGGCGAACGGATAGATGCGAGTATTGATGACTTTGCAGATACTTTCAATTTTCTCTATCCACCGTTGATCTTCTTGTCGGGTTGTCGGACTGGTGAAAGTAGTAGAAAAGGGGATGTTAGCTCGCTGGCAGAGGGTTTAGTTGCCAAGGGAGCACCAGCAGTTTTGGGATGGGGTCGATCTG
>NZ_JANPGM010000514.1:0-5461 GCF_031423935.1 Chamaesiphon sp. VAR_69_metabat_338 | reverse complement strand
TCGAGACCATTCATCCATGAAGAGCGGGGAGCGGGGCGCGGGGCGCGGGGATGGGGAGACTGGGGGACTGGGGGATTTGGGGGTTGGGGGACTGGGGGAAAAAAGCTAAATTGGAACGCAGTTCCAATCTCAACTCCCCGCTCCCCGCCCCCCGCCCCCCGCTCCTGCCCCTAAACCTTCAAAGACACTGTCGTTACCCCTCGCCTTAACAAGAGTTGACGATCGATCCAGGATTGACGGAGACGATTGCGGATGAGGGACACATGGGGCGCGAGCCAACTGACACCATAGCGCAGCGGTGCGTAATTTCTCAACAGTTCGCCTTGGCTGACTTCGGCGGATTGCAATTTTTGAATCTGGATAATTTCTGGCTCGCGTTCGGCTTGAATTTGCGGGAGTACGGCATCGATTTCTGCCAGATCGGCATGTTGCTGGAGTACCGGCACTAGATAATTGGCAGCGACGATGACATCGCGCAAGCCCATATTGATCCCTTGGGCGCGGATTGGCGACATCGGATGAGCGGCATCGCCCAGGAGCAATACCCCTGGCGCATACCACTGAGGACATAACCCGACTGTTACCGATAATAAAAATGGTCGATCGAGCTTTTGTTGTTGTAATACGGTCGCTAATCGATCGGGTGCAGCCGCCGCTAACTTCTGCTTCCAGTTGAGCCGTTGCCAAGCATTGGGATCGTCGCCAGGTTGTCGCTGCAACGACCAGCCGATCTGTAACTTGCCGTCACAGCCCAAAAACAAGCCAAAGCCATCATTGCCACAGAGGATCGAGTAGAAAATATTCTCCGCTGCAAATTCGGGACTGCTAGGCAATTTAAACCATAAAACATCAAAACTTTGAGATTGACGATCGAGTGGTAATTTGGCCTTTTGCCGGACGATCGAACTGCGTCCATCCGCCCCAACAATCAGTCTGGCATCGATCTGGCGATCGTCACCGAGGATAACACCGACTGCGCGGTCATTTTCCCACACAAAATCGCGCACCGCAGTCCCCGCGATAAATTCAAAATTAGGATACTGCTGTGCTGCGGCCATCACCCCCGCTAAAAAATCTGGCTGGGAAATCAGCGTGCAAGCTCTACCTCCAGGCTCCATCGGTTCATCGACCCGAAACACCGAGCGATTTTCGATAATAAATTCCCACGCATCAAGGGGACGATGGGGAATCTGCGCGACTAAGTCCGTCAAGCCCATAAACTCGATCGCTTCCAACCCGCTCGGCATCAACGCCTCGCCCCGAAAAGTCCGTCGAAAGTTGCGCGAAGCTTCGATGAGTTTGACGTCAATTCCCCGCTGTGCCAGCAGCATCGCCAGCGTCAACCCTGTCGGCCCTGCCCCAATAATTACCACCTGACTCATGTTGGACTGCAAGCGATCGTGCTTGCTGGATAAAATACTCTACTTAGCTATTATTGTAAGGACGCAATGGGAATCTATGCCCAGTTCCTTACACTTGCGACCAAGATTAGGCGCATCTATTACCAGACGATCGTGTTACGCAATTGTGCCCCACACCTGCGCCTCGATGAATAAATCGGATCTGCGCATTGGATCGGTTGGCCACTGGCGATCGGAAATGCCAATGGGAGCTTTTGCCGCCGATAAAGATGACAAGGATTGAAAGGGTCGATCGTTTTTATGGTAGTAATGTGTAAGCATCATTTGTTTTAAAACCCGATGGCTTCACCAGAATTACATCCGCCCCTCCGGACTCCATTGTACGATCGCGCGATCGCTCTCAATGCCAGAATGACCGCTTTTTCGGGTTGGGAAATGCCCGTGCAGTTTAGTGGCATTACCCCCGAACATGAAGCCATTCGCACCAGTGCGGGGATGTTTGATATTTCCCATATGGGCAAGTTTAGCTTGCAGGGCGATCGGGCAATCGAGCAGCTTCAAAAATTGGTACCGTCGGATCTGAGTCGGCTCCAACCCGGACAAGCCCAATATACGGTGCTGTTAAATCCTCAAGCCGGAATTATCGATGACATCATCGTCTATCAAGAGGGCGCGGGTAGTGTCGTGCTGATTGTCAATGCAGGGACGAAAGAGAAGGATAAAGCTTGGTTATTGGCGCATCTAGACCTTGCGCAGGTGGAATTTGAGGATTTGTCCGATCGCGTGCTGATCGCCGTTCAGGGGCCAGAGACAGTCCGTAAGCTCCAGCCGTTAGTCGATATCGATCTGACCCAGTTAACGAATTTCGGCCATTCCGCAGCTCTAATTTTTAAAAACCCCGCCTTCATCGCCCGCACTGGTTACACTGGCGAGGATGGTTTTGAAATTATGGTCGCGCCAGATATCGGCGGCCAACTCTGGGACGCACTCCTAACTGCTGGTGTCGTCCCTTGCGGCTTGGGGGCGCGAGATACCCTCCGATTAGAAGCGGCGATGTGTTTGTACGGTCAAGACATTAGCGATACGACTACGCCGCTGGAAGCTGGTTTAGGCTGGGTGGTGCATCTGGATACCAAGGGCGATTTCATCGGGCGCGAGGTATTAGAGCGGCAAAAAGCCGAAGGCGTCAGCCGGAAATTAGTCGGGCTGAATATGCAGGGACGGTTCATCGCTCGGCATGATTATCCCGTGGTAATTAACGGCGAGCCAGCCGGAATTGTCACCAGCGGCACCATGTCGCCCACCCTCGGACAAGCGATCGCGCTAGCCTATATCCCGACCGAATTTGCCAAGATCGGCCAAGTCGTAGAAGTCGAAATTCGCGGTAAACTGCACCCCGCTACTGTAGTCAAAAAACCCTTTTATCGCTCTGCTCATCGCGCCTAACATCTCGATCGAGTGGAGCTTTAGCCGCTAAATCTGGGCTTTATAACCATAGGCACAAATTTCACAGCAGTGGTTATGAGCGATTTTCCAGACTTCTCGCCCCAGGGATACCAAGTACTTAGAGAACTAGGACGCAATGCATCTGGCGGACGAGTGGTTTACTTGTGTGAAACTCTAGCCGAACCGATCGATCGAGTTGTCATCAAGCAATTTCAATTTGCCAGAGGTTCTGGTTGGTCGCAATTTAAAGAAATCGAACGGGAAATGCAAGTCCTCAAAGACTTAGAGCATTCTGGCATTCCCCGCTACATCGGTTCGATTCAAACCGATGATGGTTATTCGATCGTTCAAGAATTCAAAGACGCTCAAGCTCTATCGATTCCCCGCAGTTTCGATCCCGATCGAATCAAGCAAATTGCCGTAGCCGTACTCGAAATTTTGGTGTATCTCCAAGCCAGAATTCCGGTAGTCATTCACCGCGATATCAAACCAGAAAATGTGTTGGTAGATGAAGATGTCAACGTCTATTTAATTGACTTTGGTTTTGCCCGGATTGGTGGTGGCGAAGTGGCGATGAGTAGCGTCGCAGCGGGAACTTTTGGCTTTATGGCTCCCGAGCAGATGTATAACAAGGGGCTAACTACTGCCACCGATTTGTATGGTTTGGGAGCGATGTTAATTGCGTTACTCACTCAGACCAAATCGACAAAAATGGACGCGCTCATCGATGAAGATGGCAAAATTGCCTTTCAACATCTGACCCCGAAATTAAGTCTTTCATTTATTAAATGGTTAGAAAAAATGGTCGCGCCGCGAGTTGGCGATCGCTATCCCGATGCCGAATCAGCTTTGGCAGCTCTGCAACCGATCTACGTAATTAGAGATCCTTTCGTCCAATTCAGTCACACCAATCTGCAATTTCAAGCCACCAAATTAGGTGAGAAAATTAGCAAAACAATGACGATCGTCAATACTACTGCCGATACGTTACTTGAGGGAAATTGGTCGATCGAACCTCACCCCTACGATTCCGGTAGCAGCGATCGCCTGCATAAATGGATATCGTTTTCATCGCGAGTAGTCAAGGGCAATCGAGTAGACTGCGAGATTACGGTAGACACTAGTAAACTCGCCGCACAATCGCGCGGGACTCGATCGATCGTCTTGCACAGTAATGCCGTCCCCAATACCCACTCAATCTCGTTGGAAGTTTCAACCGCACCGCTGTCAGTCCAGATGAAGAAATTGCCCTATGCCGCAATGGTGGTATTTTGGCTGTTTGCATTTGGATGCGGACAAAGTCTGAATGTCAGCGAAGCTTGGCAGCGAGCTGAAGTTAGCATTGCCGTTGGCTTTTTGATGCCTAGCATTGCGATGGTTTTAGCTAGTAACGCACACCCTCATCCGGATGGGATTAAAATTCGGACTTTTGCTGGGGCAATCATGGGGGGTATTTGCGGTCTAATTAGTGGTAGTTTCGCCGGATTTATAACTGGAGCTACGTTTGGCGGTTTCGCTGGC
Organism: Chamaesiphon sp. VAR_69_metabat_338; assembly: GCF_031423935.1. Classification (NCBI taxonomy): domain Bacteria; kingdom Bacillati; phylum Cyanobacteriota; class Cyanophyceae; order Gomontiellales; family Chamaesiphonaceae; genus Chamaesiphon; species Chamaesiphon sp. VAR_69_metabat_338. The sequence continues at coordinate 1,133 of NZ_JANPGM010000514.1, read as the reverse complement.
TTTATCGCTGGGGGGATAAATAATGCCAAAGCGGTAGCTGGGGTCGTCATCGGGTTACAGGCGATCGCTGGTGCGATCTTTGGCAGTGCGCTGGGCTTTTTCGCGGGGTGTTTTGCGGCGGCTGGAGCTGGGGCGGGGATAATTACTGGCGCGATCGTGGGACTGCAAGCGGGGATAATTGGCTATCTCTACGATGGTAGTTATGCCGAACTGCCAGAGTCGAGTAAATATGGGCGCGGCTTCATTTTTATCGTGCTAGAAACGATCGCTATTTTTGGTCTAGACTTGGGTGTATGGTTGGGCAAAGCCAATACATATTTGATGCTAATCACCCTGGGAGCGGCGGCTGGATTAGCTTATCTCTTGCTGTATTTACCATCGCGACAATTTAAACAGATCGAGATTTATCGTCAGCGACAAAAGCAGCTAATTAAACTATAACTCTCGGCAATTTCAACTTTTTGTTAAAATCTAGAACATTTAATCATGAATAACCTCTAGTCTACAATACCGATCGAGATCGATCGAGATTTAGGATCCTCTAGCCCGAATTATATGGCTAAATTTTATTCACAGCTCGATGCTCAACTGTGTGAATTTATCGCTCAGCAGCAGCTCTTTTTCACTGCCACAGCCCCGATCGACGGACGCATTAACCTGTCACCTAAAGGGATCGATTCGTTTCGGTGCCTGGATTTCGATCGAGTGGCTTATCTAGATCTGACTGGCAGCGGTAACGAAACAGCCGCGCATCTGCATCAAAATGGGCGGATGACCATCATGTTCTGTAGCTTCACTGACAAGCCGTTAATCTTGCGGCTCTATGGCAAGGGCGAAGTTGTGAGTCCTGGTAGTTCGCAATGGGATCGTCTTATCGAGCGATTCACCGATCTCCCTGGCAAACGCCAGCTCATCTTATTGCAGATCGAATCAGTGCAAACATCGTGCGGTTATGGCGTGCCAATTTACGAACTTCAGACCGAACGATCGACTCTACTCGATTGGGCGACGACTAAAGGTGCGGATGGTGTAAGTGCCTATCAACACCAAAAAAATCTTACGAGTATCGATGGATTGCCGACTTATTTAGAGTAATCAATGAAAGTCTTAGCCACTAGCCGATAGCAAGCTGA
>NZ_JANPGM010000513.1:0-10242 GCF_031423935.1 Chamaesiphon sp. VAR_69_metabat_338 | reverse complement strand
TTACGGCTTGCCCGCAGCTCAAAATAGCCGACCCAGAAGCCGTCGCCCGCATTTTTATCGGGGCGATCGTCCATTTTCTAATCGTGCAAGAGCTGCTGCACGGTCAGGAAATTGTCCCGATGGATCGAGATCGCTTAATTGACACTTTACTCGATTCAATTTTGAGACGAGTAGATGAACCGCCATCGATCTAGGACTTCTGACACTCGGAAGGTAATCTGACGGTGGAGAACCAAAAATCCTCGATCGATCTGATGACTTGGACGAAGCGATCGAAGCTAGGCGGCTTAGGAATGTAACCACTGGCATAACAATCGTAGGCTTTGAAGATATCCTCCTCGGCTTGGGATGTCGTCAGTACCACAACTGGAATCCGTCTGAGGACTCGATCGGCTTTAATTGCGACTAGAACTTCGTGACCGCTTTTTTTGGGGAGGTTGAGATCGAGCAAAATCAGATCTGGATAGGGTGTGTCGATCTGGCCGCGATGCCCAGCGTTCAAAAATTCTAGTGCTGCAGCCCCATCGCCAACTACGCTCAAATGGATATCCAACTCACTCTCTTCTAATGCCAGTTTGGTTAGTTCGACATCCCCAAGATTATCTTCGACCAATAGGACTTCAATGGTACGACCGATCGTGGGCGAGCTTAGCATATTATCTGGAAGAAGGTGAAAGAGTAAAGTAAAAAGTCGAACCCCGATCGGGTTGTGACTCGACCCAGAGGTTGCCACCATGCCGTTCGATGATTTTTCGGCAAACTGCCAAACCAATACCTGTGCCGGGATATTCAGTTTTACCGTGCAATCGTTGAAAAATAATAAAAATTCGCTCTAAGTACTCATTTTCGATCCCGATCCCATTATCGCGGACTGAAAACAGCCAATTCCCCGCTGTGAATTTGGCCGATACCTCCACTTGCGGTGGCTCCTGAGTGCGAAATTTAATCGCATTACCGATTAGATTTTGGAATAACTGAGTGATTTGGGAAGAATTACCGTGTACTCGCGGGAGTGGGGTGTGGGAGACGATCGCTTTGTTGGTGGCGATCGCGACGTGAAGATTAGTCAACGCCCGCTCGAAGATCTGCTCGCAATCTACATCTTCAAAATCTCGATCTTGTCGCCCCACCCGCGAATAGTTTAACAGATCGTTAATCAGAATTTGCATCCGGCTGGCTCCGTCCACTGCATAGGCGATAAATGTATCGGCCTTAGCATCGAGCTGGCCTTTGTAGCGACGTTCGAGCAATTCCAAATAACTGGTAATCATCCGTAGCGGTTCCTGAAGATCGTGGGAAGCCACGTAGGCAAACTGCTGGAGTTCGTCATTAGAACGCGCCAAATCTTGTTTTTGAAATTGGAGTTCCATTTCCGATCGTTGTCGCTCGATCTCAGCTGCCGCCCGCGCTGCAAAAATGTTGAGGATTTCCTTCATGAGCTGAGTTTCCGAAAAATCTTGACAACTCAGCACGCAAATCAGTCCTAACGGCTCTCCGGCTGAATTGCGTAATATTACGCCCATGTAGCTTTGCGCGCCAATCTCCTTTAGCAGTGCGTGGTCGGGGAATTGCTGCTGTAATCGCTCGGCACAGACACAGAAGTGGCAATTAATCGTACACTGACAAGGCGTATTGAGCAATGCATACTCAAATCGATCGATAGTGGTACCGTGACCATAGCCAGCAAGAGTTCTGACTCGATCGTGGGTGGGTGGCAACAGCTCGCTGATAAAAGCATATTCCACCCGTAATGCTTTGGTGAGATATTCGACTAATGCTTCAAAGAATGCTTCCCCGGTTTTGGCCGAAACTCCCAGCGCAATATTGCGCAGGATATCTTCTTTGCGCTTGCGATCGGTAATATCGCGGCCTTCGGGGAGCAGCATCGTCACTTTACCACTGTCATCAAACAGCGGTTTGAGCGAAAAGTCTACAACTGCTGGTGTGCCATCCGCCCAAAAGTGTTCGGATTCAAACTGGACTGACTCCCCGGCTGCAGCCGTAGCAACTGCGGCCTTCACTCGCGCTTGTAATTGTGGTGAATGCGCCCACCAGGGCGTTTCCCAAAATGGTTTGCCGATGATGGCCGCCCGATCGATCGCCACGGCATCGAAAACGGCCTGATTGCCGTCGATAAAGTGGCCATCGGGCGTGAGAAGGCCGATGAATTGGAGCATACTATCGAAAATAGCTCGAAATTTTTGTTCGCTTTGAATTAAATCGGCTTCGGTTTGCTTGGCAGCGGTAATATCTTTCATAAAGCAGTAGTGTCCGGTCTGTTGTTGACCGCGATCGGCCTTTACCATCACCAGTTGCTTATAGAAAATCGAGCCATCGTGGCGCATCCCTCTGGCAGCTACTTCGACTTTGCCGCGATCGAGCATCTGCCCGTAAGCAAGTTCGACCGTGTGGAGATCGTCAGGATGCACCGTGCGCTGCCAATCCATACCCACCATCGCTGCTGGCGAGTAGCCGATCCCATCTGCATAAGCTTGATTTACCCACACATAGTGCCCTTGTGCGTCCAAGAAGGCAATTCCTTCCATCGCATGACTCAGAGCTGCATTAAAGCGTCGGAGGTCTTCTTCCGCCCGCTTGCGTTCGGTGATGTCGCGGGTGAAACACCGCGTCCGCAGAAATTTGCCATTGTGCCAAGATGCCTTGGAATCGATCAGGACATGGCGGATCGATCCATCCTTACACCGCAGATCTGCCTCGCAATCTCGAACCGATCGATCGTGCAACAGTCGATCGAGAATATCATCGATTACCGCTCGATCGGTATGAAACTCGACGATCGAATGTCCGATATACTCTTCCCGCTCATATCCTAATAAATCTAACTCTGCCTGATTTGCCCAGATAATCGTGCCATCAGCCGCTACCCAGTGCAAACAGACGATCGCATTTTCGACAAAATCGCTCAAATCTTGCTGACTCTGAAAAGCTGTATCGTCGTACCGATCGCTCTGGTGCTTGCTGGCAGCTCCTTCTAATTGCACTGCTACTGACAATTCCAGTAAATCGCCGCCTTGTAGTAGCTCGTCGGCTGTCACCATACCTACTAATAAACCGCATTCATCCACGATCGGCAGATGTCGGATGCCATGTTGCTGGATAACAGACCACACCGTTAAAACATCTGTCATCGCGGCTTGCTCCAGCGTGATGACGGGTGCTGTCATGACATCAATAACTTTAACTGTGGCTAAATCGTGACCAGCCGCAACCAGCCCAATCATGTCTCGCTGTGTCAAAATACCGATCGGTCGAGCTGCTGCTAATACCAAGGCATAACTGTAAGCATGTCGATCGCCAGGAGGATGGGTAGCGTCTAGATGCGATCGGGCAGGGCGACCTGTTGCGCCACGAGCCATCAAGGAAATGGCCGCCATCGCTGTAGTCTCTGGCGACACAACCAATGGCGAGTAGTCAATTATTTGCTCCAACTGATTAGGCCGGTCGATCGATCGATTGTTACATATCATGACTCTCACCCGTATCCTATTTGCACCACTGGAACTAGTTCAATAGCGCATTAGCAGTAACCGCAGTTTATTCATTAAAATTGGCGATTACCTACGTTAGGCTAAGCCAACGCGCGAACTTGCGCATCTGTCGATTGGGACAAATATTTTCAGATTAGAATAATTATAAACTACATTCGAGCGCACAATTGGACACATTGTAGTTTTGCGATGCGATCGGGTAGTCATGCTGCTGTTTCAGCGCGAACCGATCGAATTAACATCGCATCGCCAAATGAATAAAAGCGATAACCATCCTCGATCGCCACTTGGTATAAATCTAACAATCTTTGCCGCCCGATTGCCGCACTCACCAACATCATTAAACTCGACCCTGGTAAGTGGAAATTGGTAATCAAGCCATCGACGAGTTGCCATTGATAACCAGGATAGATAAAAATATTCGTATCGCCACTGTACGGCTGCAACGTGCCAGTTTGAGCCGCAGTTTCCAGGACGCGGACGGCAGTAGTCCCCACGGCATAAACCTTGCCGCCAGCGGCTTTGGTGGCTTGAATCCGCTCGATCGTTTCCGCCGATATTTCCAGCCATTCGTGGTGCATCTGGTGGGTGGTAATATCCTCGGCTTCAACGGGGCGAAACGTTCCCACACCCACATGCAGAGTGACATGAGCTTGCCCGATACCGCGCTCGGCTAATCGATCGAGTAGTTCGTTGGTAAAATGTAGTCCCGCTGTCGGTGCGGCGACGGCTCCGGGTACCTTAGCATAAACGGTTTGATACTGCTCGGGAGTAGCAGCACTAGCGCGAATGTACGGCGGTAAAGGCAATTCCCCAAAGTCGGCAAGTACCGCACTTAATGGCAAATTGTCGGGTAGCTCGAATTGCAGCAATCTGCCCCCAGTCTGTTCGTCTCTGGCAATAATCTTGGCCGTTAATTGGGGAATTTGGGCACTTGGAGTCCGCGCTTGAAAAATAATTTGGCTGCCGATCTTGAGTTTGCGCCCTGGCTTGACTAATGCCAACCAGCAATTATGTTGCTGCTCGGATAGTAGTAAAATTTCGACAGGTGCGCCCGTCGGTTTAGCACCGTAGAGCCGTGCTGGAATCACCTGCGTATTATTGAACACCAATAAATCCCCAGCCGACAGGAAATCGCCGATCTCGTGAAAGTGACGATGTTGGTGAGCATCACCAGTTTCAACCACCAGCAACCTCGATCGATCTCTGGGTACGACTGGAGTCTGAGCGATCGCCTCCGGTGGCAATTCATAATCATAACTAGCGAGCTGTCGGTCTACACTGGTATTCATTTTCTGTCGATCCGATCGAATATTTTCCCGCACCTTAGCAATCTTCACCACAAACTTAATCCCGAGCACAGCTCCCAGGCAATAACTTAGTGATAGACAATTTAAATAGGATTGCTATATTAACTATCAACTATCAATTATCAATTATCAATTAAGTCTTATGTCTACCGTCATTTGTCTTGGTGAAGTATTATTCGACCTGTTAGCCGAGCAAAGTGGCGTCAGTAGTGAAGACGTTACATCCTGGACGCCGTTACCAGGCGGTGCTCCCGCCAATGTCGCTTGTGCCCTAGTGAAAATGGGCGATCGATCGAGATTTATCGGCTGTGTAGGCAGTGACGAAGCAGGTACGAAATTAGCTGCTAAGTTGGCTAGTGAGGGGGTCGATCTCACCGGACTCCAACATCATCCCACAGCTCCTACCCGCCAAGTGCAAGTAATTAGAACGATCGATGGAGATCGCATCTTTGGTGGTTTCGGCCAGATTCCTACCGATAAATTTGCCGATACCCAATTAAGCCAAGTCCCCGCCGATTTATTTACAAGTGCGGACTTTTTACTATTAGGCACGATCGCTTTAGCCTATCCCATCAGTGCCCAAGCCACTTGGCAAGCAGTCGCCCACGCCCAGGCAAATGGTGTCAAGATCGTGGTGGATATCAACTGGCGACCGACATTTTGGACGGTATCGACGGAGATGGCCATCTCCCAGATAAAACAGTTGTTAGCTAAAGCCGATTACATCAAGTTTGCCAAAGAAGAAGCCGAATTAATTTACAGCACGACATCACCACAAGCTTTACAAGCTCACCTACCTGCAGCGGCGGGCATTTTCGTCACCGATGGCGGCAATACCTGCGAATACTGGCTCAACGATCGCAGCGGCTCGCAACCAGCCTTTGCCGTCACAGCGATCGATACTACGGGAGCTGGCGACGCTTTCGTCGCCGGATTATTGCATCAACTGGGCACCGGACAAACAGATGGTAACGCCATCATTCGCTATGCAGCCGCCGCAGGAGCCTTGACAACCCGCCAACCTGGCGCGATCGACGCCCAACCTACCGATGCCGAGATTCAACAATTTTTAGCAAGCAACTAACCTAAGTAGCTACCTATAAGCAAAGCGGTTAGAAACCGCTTCTCAGAATGCAAAGTCCGCCTTCGCGGACTAAATAACCTGAGTTCGGGTTAAGAATCATCCAGAGACTAGAAATCGTAGGCATTCTTATCGTTAGTAAATAACTATCTCAATCTCACTCCTCACACCCCACCCGATCTGCCACAATAGAAAGATGAACCAGGTCAACTACTTACGAATTAGCCTCATCGATCGATGTAACTTTCGGTGTCAATATTGTATGCCCGCAGGAGCAGAACTAGAGTATCTTCACCGCCAGCAACTTTTGACCGATGATGAGCTGCTGACGTTGATTCGGGAAGTGTTTATCCCCGTCGGTTTCAACTGTTTTCGGCTGACTGGCGGCGAACCTTTGTTGCGTAATGGCATTGTCGAAATCGTCCGATCGATCGCCAGTTTGCCAGAGACTCAAGATTTATCGCTGACGACTAATGCCTTTTTGCTTGCCGGGATGGCTGAAGACTTGTATAGAGCCGGACTCCGCCGCGTGAATATCAGCCTCGATTCGCTCCATGAAGCCACCTTCGATCGAATTGTAGGGAATGTCGGCAGATCGCGCTGGCAACAGGTCTGGAACGGGATTCTGGCTGCCGATCGCGCGGGATTTACACCCCTGAAGTTAAATGTGGTGGTGATTCCAGGCGTCAACGATACCGAAGTCTTGGATTTAGCCGCATTAAGTATCGATAAACAATGGCACGTCCGCTTTATCGAGTTTATGCCGATCGGTAACGATGAGCTATTTAGCGATCGCGGCTGGATTTCTTCAGAATCGATCCGCCAGCAAATTCGCACAAAATGGGGTTTAACCGAGTCACATGTGCAAGGAAATGGCCCTGCGGATGTCTTCACCATTCCAGGTGCCAAAGGTACGCTCGGATTTATCAGTCAAATGTCGGAATGCTTTTGCGACAGGTGCAACCGGATGCGGCTCTCTGCCGATGGTTGGTTGCGTCCTTGTCTGCTCAATGAAACCGGACAACTAGATCTTAAAACTGCGTTGCGGAATGGTGTCTCGACCCAAGATTTGCGATCGCAAGTCCGCGATTTACTCGCACTCAAACCCGAAATTAATTACAAAGGCCGCGAATCTGGCAGTGAAACCGGAACCTATCATCGCACTATGTCTCAAATTGGCGGCTAAGAGAATCAAATTTTCTCGAATTAGCCATAATTTCCGAGCCTAAAGCCTAAAGTCTAAAACCTAAACCCAAGAGAATAGATTTTGGATGCAGCCGCCATCCAAAATCCACAATCTCTAGGCTTGGCGAGAGTAGTACTCGACCACCAGTAGCTCGTTGACTTGAAGAGCTACCCACTCACGATCGATCGTGCCGGTTACTTTACCAACTAAAGTAGGCTTATCGAATTCCAAATGGTTGGGAGTGTTAGCTAATCCTGGATATTGCAGATTGGCTTCGACCAATTTGCGAGAGCCTTCGCGATTGCGAACGCCGATGACATCGCCAGAACGACATTGATAACTAGCAATATCCACAGTGCGTCCGTTGACGGTGACGTGTCCGTGGTTGACTAGCTGCCTTGCTGCTGGAATCGTCGGAGCCATCGCAAGTCGGAAGACGGTATTGTCTAACCGCATTTCGAGTAACTGCAACAGAACTAATCCGGTAGAACCAGTAGCGCGTCTTGCTTTACGCACGTAGCGGAGCATTTGCTTCTCGGTGACACCGTAGTTCATCCGCAATTTTTGCTTTTCTTCGAGACGGATAGCGTATTCAGAACGCTTTTTCCGGTTTTGACCGTGTTGACCTGGGGGATATGCACGACGTGGTTCCTTCCGAGTTAATCCGGGTAAGGAGCCTAAACGGCGTGTAATTCTCAGTCTCGGTCCGCGATATCGGGACATACAGTTTCCTTAGTGCTTAATACTTAACCCAAAACTCCCATTATTACATGGCAGGGGAGTTCTGACTAGTATCTTAACGCGATTGCGATCGTCGAACTAGATTTGTCAGGGAATTGTAAATATCTAGCGGATTTAACCAGAAGTTTTCCAGCGATGTCGGAGCGTGTGTAGGTGCTGTTAGCTAAGGCGGCGGTGGTTTCGCTCCGTTTCCTTGCCTGGACTAGCTTTTAGCCTTGCTGTGCCCCCTTAAGCCGAATAATAGTTAAGTTGCTAATTGACACGATCGAACACAGCCAGGAATTCTTAACTTTTTAGCTACTTTCGCCTCAAGCTCTTGAAATAAATTTTGCAGCAGTTGTTCTCCAAGTCGATTCATTTCTTTCCGAGCATAATTGCCACTAGGTATTGTGCCACTTACTTCTATGCCTGTTGGGATGTGGCGGAGGGTGTATTCTTTCGATCGAATATCCAAAGCTCTAGATCGAGCAGCTTTGCGCCGACCACCCATACATGACGCGATTGCAGATCGAGCAACCTCTGCTGTGTTTAAATGCCATTGTTCTTTTTTAATTTTGCTCATTATCTATCTATTTACCTTACTGCCGATCGGGTCATGCGATCTGATTGGTAATGATTTTCCCGGGCGAGACACTACTCAATCGTAACGTCGATCGAACCTGGGGTCGAAGTAGTGTTTTTTCTTACTATTACAAGAGCTGCACAGAGTTTGGAGATTGCTAATGTCGTTGCTACCGCCCGATGCGAGGGGGATAATATGATCGATCGATAGTTTGGTAGTTTGTCCGCAGCTTTGACAGTGATGGTTATCGCGGTTGAATACATATTCCCGCACTTCTTTAGGGAAGCTAATTCGTTTAGATTTTTCTGACATATTATCTATAGATCTGTAGGGGCGGGTTTATGCTTCTAATTACGATCGTACTAAAGATCTATGCCAAACCCGCCCATCTCAACTAGTTTTGTTCGATCGATGCCATAAATGTCAATTCGTTTGATAATTGCCGAATTTCATCTAGTGGTGAAGAATGACTTTCTACTGGCTTTTCTTGAGTTGATGTAGGCTCGTCTTCTTCAGGTATAAATTTAAAGCATAGTTTTAGCTTGCCTTTTTGCCATCCTTTACCATTAGGTTCTAAGAGGCTACAATCTATATCATCTTCAATTTCTTTACTAAATGTTTCACTTTTAATATTTTTCTGTATAAAAGCTTCGATTTTATTTAGGTAATGCTCTCTGGAGTAACCGCCCTGTTTTAATTCTAGATGTAATGCGTTGAGATCGTTGACAAATATTTTTTGTTTTTCTTGCGGTGTTTTAAAAACTGTCAGGAGATCGCTAATTAGGAAAGTTTTATTAAGACAAAGAGCAACAGCTTGAGAGTCAGGGATTATTTGTTTAGCTCGATCGGTCATAATTTAAAAATGATTAATTTTGCTAGGCTCGAATTTATAACAATCCTTGTTTTCTTGATGGGAAGGGCAGGTTTGACATGAATTTTTAGTTCGATCGATATCGATCGCATAAACCTGCCCCTACAAATCCGATTAATTCACTTCGGTTAATCCAAATGATGCTCGATCGACTGATGTGTTAGTGATTTTAGCTATATTAGCTTGCTGACGATCGAAGGCAAATATGTCTTTGAATCCTTGATAGAAAGATCCAGTTGTACTTGTAAATTCAGTGCCATCAAATTCTATTGAATGTAGAATGTCTCCATTTCTACCTATGTATGAAAAATCGCCACTATCCTCATAAACTCTTACCTCTGAGATACCATGTTTAAGATGAAAATCAAATTTAATAAATTCATATTCATCTTCATTTGTTCCAAAAGAGATATTGATGGATGATTGTGGCTCACTCATGTAAAGCAAGTCTTCGATAGTGCTGTAAATACGAGCAATATCAGGAACGACAAATGAAGTAGTCATAAATTAATCATAATAACGTTGTTCTTCTATCATACCCGTCAAATTACAAAAGTAATTATTCCAAAATAATAATTCGATCGATCCTTGATTGTGAGGATCGATCGAGTAATCTAAAACTTAATTACTCTCCCCCACTGCTACCAACTCTACCAAAGATTCAATAGGTTCAGTATTATCATTCACAGGTAATAACAATAAATCTGACTGACTCAATGTTGGTAAACGATGCCTGTCTAGTTGCATAGCTTCGAGACAGCTATTAATCCCCTCCACTGCTTCATTGAACACCCCGATCCGTTGTTCGACTTCGGCTAATTGACGTTGATTTTGACGGATTTTTTCTTCGGCTTCTTTTTCTAATGCCTTCGCTAAATAGGCGCGGGCGCGATCGTATTGACAGAGGATTTGTTCAGCTTGGATATTCGCGATCGGAAGTAATTGATTGTTGAGCGATTGATTGATGACTTGGCGGAACGAT
>NZ_JANPGM010000512.1:0-7206 GCF_031423935.1 Chamaesiphon sp. VAR_69_metabat_338 | reverse complement strand
CTTTAGAGTGGTGGCGATCGTGGAGTGCGATCCAGCAATAGTCGGCATCAATAGCGACGCACAGATGTTCGATCGTCCCAGCCAGCAACGCACTCTCGCTGGGTGCCTCCCATACGTTCGTCAGCAGCGGGTCTAAGATCTCGATACAGGCGATCGCCTGCTGGTTTGCGGCGGTCTTGGCTTGGAGTTGAGAGATCAGATTGAGTTGAAAAGCTGTGAGATCTTCATTGCGTTCCCACAACTCGACTTCGGTAGTAAGTTGCTCGGTGCTGTCTTGAAAAACGATAATGCTGCCAATTACCTCTCCATCTGGCTTGACAATCGGCGTCGCGCTATCGGCGACAGGGACTTCCGATTTGTCTGTGGCGACCAGCCAACAGCGATCGGGTGACTTAACGGATTCATTTAAACGCATCGCTCGCAGACTGGGATTTTCGATCGGGGTACCGTCCGTTTCCCAGATGAGACAGAAAATTCGATCGACGGATACTCCCACGGCATCTGTGGAACCCCAGCCGGTGAGCGTTTGGGCGACCGCGTTAATATATGTGACTAAGCCCTGTCGATCGTTGACAATAATGCCGCTACCAATATTTTCTAGAGTATTCCCCAAGGAGATCTGCGCTGTCTGGGCGCGAACTTCGGATTGATGACGCTGGAGGGCAACCTTAATTGTGCTCTGTAAAGATTGAGACTGAAACGGTTTGATAATGTAACCGAAGGGATCGGTTTTGGTTGCCCGCTCTAATGTAAATTCATCGGCATGAGCGGTAAGATACACAACTGGGATCTTACAGCGATGATAGATTTCAGCCCCAGCGACAATTCCGTCCATCTCGCCTTCTAAGCGAATATCCATCAGCACTAGATCTGGTCGGTCGTTTGCCACCGATTGAATGGCTTCTGCACCAGAGATGGCTAAATCGACAACAGTATGACCTAACTTTTCTAGGGCTTCTTTGATGTCCCAGGCAACAATAATTTCATCTTCAACTATGAGTATTTTAGCCATTAAAAATGCCTATAGTGTAGATTGACCGTATCACAATTGTAAATGAATACGATCTAATTAGACCGATCTGGGGAATTTAATTTCAAACACAGTCATCGCTCCAGCTTTTACTATCAGATCGCCCTTGATTTGCTTAACCAGAGACATAACTAGACTCAGCCCCATCGATCGAATTTTACCGATCTCAAAATCTGGTGATAACTCCTGCCCGTTATTTGCTACTGATAGCGCGAGCAGATTGTCATCACTAGTGATTAAGTCGATCCGCAATTCACCACTCCGATCGCCTGCAAATCCGTGTTTGAGGGCATTAGTGGCTAGTTCGTTAATAATTAATCCGCAGAGGACGGCTCGATCGATGTCGAGATTCAAGTCTGGTGACACATCTACTCGCACGGAAATCGTCGCTCGATCGACAATATAAGCATCGAACAAGTTGTCGATTAAGATGTGGATATATTCAGCAAAATCTAGATCGACAAAATTGAGCGATCGATACAGGATTTCGTGAATTGTGGCCATGGCATGGACGCGGTTTTGGCTGTCTTGCAGGACGGCAGTTACCTGGGCATTGTCGATGCGATTGCTTTGTAAGCTCAGTAGGCTCGAAACAATCTGGAGATTGTTTTTGACGCGATGATGAATTTCCCGCAGTAATATTTCTTTTTCGGTGAGAGAGTTCTGAATCTGAATTTCGGTACGGCGGCGATCGGTAATATCTTCAATCGATAGAAGAATGCTGTGTTCTTGGCGATCGTCTCTAATCTTCCGCGCGTTGAGTAACAGCATTCGCGATGCTTGGGAAGGCAGTGTCTGAGTCATCTCGAAGTCTTGAAAATCGGTATCGCGATCGCGCACGGCTGCCAGTAAAGATCTCAAACTGGGCAGATCCCACACCCGTTGCTCCAACTCAAAGATCGATTGCCGCTCGGTGCGATCGGGTGGCAACCCGAAAGATTCGTAGAAACATTGATTGGCGCGCATTACGCACAAGTTAGCATCTAAAACGAGCAGGGGTTGGCGGACGGTTTCGACGATCGCATTGGCATAATCCCGCGCGGCTTCGACGATCGCCGCACTGCGCTTGAACGTATCGATATCGATTAAACCGATCGTCACGCCATCGATCCGATTATCGCTCGTCCGATAGGGTCGAATCCGCAAACTATACCAATGTCCTGCCCGATCCTGCACCTCGCGTTCGACGATCGTCAGCGTATTGATCGTTGTCTGGATCGATACACCCAAATCGGGAATGGCAATATTGGGTTGAATATCACTAAATGGTCGTCCCAAATCTGTCGGAATTAGGTTGAAAATTTGTTGAGCCAAGTTGGTAAAGCGACGAATGTGCAACTCGCCATCGAGGATCAGAATCGGAATATTAATACTGCTCAATAAATTTTGCAGGTCATTATTAATATAATTGAGTTCGCTATTGCGGCTGTTAAGTTCTTCATTAATCGTGTGCAACTCTTCGTTTGTTGCTTGCAACTCTTCTTGCGAGGTTTCTAACTCTTCATTCGTACTTTGTAGCTCTTCATTACTCGATAAAATTTCTTCGTTTGCTACTTGCAGAGCTTGATTAGTAGATTCCTGCTCCTCAATAATTGACTCTAAATATTCCCGCGTTGTGGTTAATTCTTGTTGGAGTCGGGTATTGTCTTGCTCTAGTACGGTTCGATTGGCTGGTGGCAACTCGCCAGTGACGGGTGGATTGGCTCCGATGGCGACCGCCGACTCCTGAAATAAGACTAGTAAATAGGGTCGGGCGGTACCCATATTAAAGGGAATTACTTCGATCGCGATCGTTTTCACGCCATCGGCGGTTTTCACCTGAAGACCTTCCTGGCGCACGATTTCCTGCTGTTGTCTGGCTTGATGAACGGCAGCGCGCAGTTCGATCGCTAGTTCTGGTTTGGCCATTCTGAACAGGTTGAAGCTGGGTTTGCCCGTCGGCGGTGCGAGATAATTGCCCGTCTGGCCGCGAAATTGGACGATATTCATGTCGTTGTCGATCGTCACACCGACTGGTGCATACCGATCGATGACGATCCGATCGACCGATTGGAGCAAATCTCGATCGCTCTGACTATCTTCATCACTCGGCAGCATGGGCTTCACTTTTACTAGGGTGCGCTCGCTACTATTAAATCTTAAATAGGGGCTACGCGGAGCCACTTGGCAAAGATAAATCTTGGATTTCTTGTCTACTGGGGCAAATAAATCAACACATTCCGACAGCTAATCAGATCGAGGTGTGAAAAGGGCGGATCGGCAATCAAATTTTGCTTGGCAAAGATGCACAATGCGCGGACGGGTTTAGCAATTCGATCGCCACCCTCTACTGCTACAAAAAAGCGGCGCAATCGATCGGCACTAACTCCTACCATCGCTCCCGCTGTGTAGATCCCAGTTCGCGATTTGGGGGGATGCCATCCCGGTATCCGTTGGCAGGTGTTCGAGTCATTTGGTAAATGCTGTCAATCCACGCGCCGAAGCCCCCACGCCAACGATCGGACACATCCGCTCTAGCTCTTGTTTTCGGCAATCGGATTCCATTTCCGATCGATCTAAACCAGATCCCCGACTTCTTGGAGAAGTCGGGGATCTAGCTGCTAGCTGAACGTTAATATCGATCGAATCTAGAAATTTAGGCTTCTGCTTCGACTGCTTCTACATCGATCGCATCATCGAGTAAATCCTCTTCCCCATTCGAGGCAGGGACGATTGCGACTGCCATGATGGCATCATCATCATCGAGCTTCTGGACGCGTACCCCAGTCGCCATCCGCGATTGCGAGGAAATTGCATCGATCGCTTGCCGGATAATAATCCCGCGATTGGTGACGATCATCATCTCCTCATCGGGATTGACGACGCGCAGAGCGGCTAATTTATCGCCTTTTTTGCGGAACTTGATCGCGAGTACGCCCATCCCCGCCCGATTTTGGAGGCGGAATTGCGTCACTGGTACCCGCTTGCCGAGTCCGCCAGTAGTCACGACCAGAATCCACGGCCCTTCACCGGCGGGCACGACCACATCTTCAGCCACGGTATCATCGATATCTTCGACACCCGGATCTTCACTCGCCGCTACCATCTGCGCGATGACTTGGCTCGGTAAGATATCCATACTAATCAGCTCGTCACCCTTCTTGAGCGACATCGATTTGACGCCGCGAGTGGCACGTCCCAAGGGTCGCAGTTGATCGCGATCGGTGCGGAAATGGATCGTCATGCCGTTGCGGGTGCCGATAATCGCACTGTCGGTTTCTTTAGCGCGACGTACCCACCGGAGGCTATCGCCTTCTTCGAGGGAAATCGCGATCAGACCGTTAGCGCGAACGCTGGCAAATGCGCTCAGTGCCGTCTTTTTGATAAAACCCTTCTGCGTGAGCATGATCAGGTATTCATCATCGAGAAATTCGCTCACGGGTACCACTGAGGTGATCTTTTCCTCGCGGGGAATCGGCAACATTTGGACGATCGGAATCCCCCGCGCCGTGCGGGAAGAGACGGGAATTTGATACGCTTTGACCGTATACACGACCCCGCGATCGCTAAATAGCAAGATCGTATCGTGGTCGCAACAGGTGAGGAAATGCTCGATCGCATCTTCTTCCTTCATCCCCGTACCTTTTTTACCGCGCGTAGCACGGCTTTGAGTTTCAAAGGTGCTGACGGGCATCCGCTTGATATAACCCTGCTCGGTGACAAGAATTAGGGATTTTTCGTTGGCAATTAGGTCGGTATCGTCGAGATCGCCTTCACTATGCTCGATCAGCGTCCGGCGCGGAGTGGCAAAAGTAGTTTTGATTTCGGCGATTTCAGTCTGGATGATTTCTAAAATCCGTTCCCGCCGCGCGAGAATATCGAGCAGATCGGTAATTTTGACGGTGAGTTCGTCATGCTCTAGGCGAATTTTGTCAGCTTCTAGAGCTGTCAGCCGCCGCAGTTGCATCTGGAGAATCGCATCGGATTGAAATTCGGTCAATTGGAACCGTTCGATCATCTCCTGTTTGGCAGTAGCTGAGTCTGCTGCCGCCCGAATCAGCCGAATTACCGCATCTAAGTTCGCTAGAGCGATTAGTAAACCTTCAAGCAAGTGATCGCGCTCTTGGGCTTTACGTAATTCATACCGAGTCCGGCGGGTAATCGACTCGATCCGGAAATCGAGGAACACCGTCAGGAATTTTTTGAGGGTGAGTAATTGGGGTTCGCCATTAACCAACGCCAACATGTTGCAACCAAAGTTGGTTTGGATTGGCGTCTGCTTGTAGAGATTATTCAGCACGACGCGCGGATAAGCATCCCGCTTGAGTTCGATTACGATCCGCATCCCATCGCGATCGCTCTCATCCCGAATATCCGAGATCCCCTCTAACTTATGATCGTTGACCATTTCAGCGATCCGTTCGATCAGAGCTGCCTTATTGGTCTGGAACGGTAACTCAGTAATGATAATCGCTTCGCGATCGGGTCGGCCTTTATATTCTAAGGTTTCAATATTCGCCACCCCGCGCATGACGATCGAACCGCGCCCAGTTGCGTAAGCTTCTTTGATCGGCCCCGTACCCAGAATCTGCGCTCCCGTGGGGAAATCAGGGCCAGGAATATACTGCATCAATTCCATATCCGTAATCTCTGGATTGGCAATCAAGGCCACCACCCCATCGATCAATTCGCCCAAGTTATGGGGCGGAATATTTGTCGCCATCCCCACGGCAATCCCCGAAGAACCATTGAGCAATAGCTGGGGGATCCGCGCTGGCATGACGGTTGGTTCCTGTTGCGAACCGTCAAAGTTATCAGCAAAGTCAACTGTTTCGGCTTCGATATCCCGTAATACCGCTTCCATCGTCAAGGCTTGCAGACGACACTCGGTATACCGCATCGCCGCTGGCGGATCGTTATCGACCGAACCAAAGTTACCGTGTCCGTTAATCAACGGATTGCGCATCGAAAAATCTTGTGCCATCCGCACTAGGGCGTCATACACTGCGGTATCGCCGTGAGGATGGTATTTACCGAGGACTTCCCCGACTACCCGCGCGCACTTTCTAAACGGCCTGTCGGCTGTCAACCCCAGTTCGTGCATCGCATACAAAATGCGGCGGTGGACTGGTTTGAGGCCATCTCTGGCATCGGGAAGTGCTCGCCCTACGATTACGCTCATGGCGTATTCCAGATAAGAGCGAGACATCTCAAGTCTTAGATCTGTAGGGACGATTCGCTCTTGGGAAGTAGTCATGGAATGCTCCGTCCAGCTTGATAATTGTACTAATTCGCTAGTTCAATTTTATCACATTTAGGGGGGTACGTGTAGCTCTAAATGATGGCTAGAAGGCTTGCTATTTCTGGGCGATCGAGGTTTCGATTCAATTCAGCAGAGCAACGGTATCGATCGCCGAACTTGATGTTACGAAATTGGTATTCAGGTCGATGGATCGATCGACGGTAGATGTAGTTGTTGTTAGTCTCTCAAACATATCAAGTGTCCATCTTCTTACGTCTTCTAGCTCTGCTTCATATAGCTTGGTATTCTCGGTACCATTGTAAACAAGTCTCCAAATATTTCCGGTATTTGTTTCAACAACTTCAATTCTTTTACTTTGAAGCCATTGCTCGACTTGCTTGCGGCTGCCTTTTCGATTCCAGAAGTGAATCTTCCAGCCTACTGGTGTTAAATAAACATCAAACTGTATCCACAATAGTGCTTCATCGATTTTAACTGTATACCAGATGACATCTATCAAATCCTTTGACGATCTCCATAGACCAGATTGGACAGGATAAGCAATACCCTCTAAATCAATGACCTCTTTCAACTGCTGTATTTTCATTCGCATGTCCTTGCGAAATCCGTCTACTTCCTCAAGCAAAGCGGAAATACTTTGTTGATTGTTCCGAAAATATTCTAATCTTTGCAGATCCATATCAGTTGTTTTTTGTAAGTTTTGAATAGTTTGAATGAAGTCTTTTAAAAATGTTGCATGAGGTTCGTGTGAAGTCAAGAAGCATAGACCAATATTAGCTAATACTTTCTGAAATAAGATTTCGTAGCTAATAGGATAAAAACCATATAATTGAGGCGATGGCTGTACAGAACGTAATGATAATAGTATTTTGTAGACTGGGCGGCCGTTACTTAATGATTCGAGATGATTTGAATAATCACTAAAAGGACTATA
>NZ_JANPGM010000511.1:0-3475 GCF_031423935.1 Chamaesiphon sp. VAR_69_metabat_338 | reverse complement strand
GCCACAAACCACTTCTGAAAGAGCAAGAACACCAGCAACATTGGCGCGACCATCATCACCCCAAAACTCATCAGATCGCCCCATTGAATCGGCGGTAAGGTTTGGAAAGCCGCGATCGCGACAGGTAAGGGGCGGACGCTTTCATCGATCGTCACCATTAGCGGCCACAGAAACGATCCCCACTGAGTCAGAAAAGTCAGAATTGCTACGGTGGCAAAGACGGGTTTAGAAATCGGCACGATGATTTCAAAGTAGGTGCGGATGGTACTCGCACCATCGATGCGCGCGGCTTCTTCAAGTTCTTTGGGCAAACCGACAAAGAAAGTATAAAACAAATAAATCGAGAAGGAATTGGCGACAAAAGGTAAAATTTGAGCCAGATAAGTATTGCGCCAACCTAACAACGTAACCTGAAAAAATAACGGTACGGCGATCGCTTCAAACGGAATAATCATCAATGCTAATACTACTAATAATATGGTCGCGCGTCCCCGCCATCGTAACCGTGCCAACGCATAACCAGCGAGCGAATTAACGAATAATCCCGCTAAAACTACCATGCTAGTAATGAAGATCGAATTTAGAAAAAACCGACTAAAGTTGACGCGATCGAAGACATCTTGATAGTTTTGGAGCGAAGCTGGGACAGGGATAAAACCTTGCCAAGATCCGGCTTGAGATAGAACTAATTCGTCGGGTTTAAGGCTAGCGACGAACATAAACGCGATCGGGGCGATGAATAATAATGCCAGCCCGATCGCTAAGATGTAGCTACCAATTAAATTTACCCCAGCTCGGTTTTGTGGCGGCGAGCTAGGGCTAACTGGCTCCAATCGGGTGCGAGCGTCCATGAGTTGATTGATTAATCGTCGCTTCTACGCTAGCACAACTTGTAGGTAATGGCTGCTGGAGCTAACGGACTGGACTAAAGGATGTAGCGCGCGAATTGAGACTCAGTAGCACCAAGGAGATCGCCATCACGATGCCACCGACGACGATGAGGGGTTCGTTAATTTGCCGAATGGCGATCGCAATCAGCGTCCAGATCGTAACGATAAGGTAAGCCGGATCTTGACGGTGGACGAGGGCAATTGCCGCGATCGCCGCACTAACCGCCATCATGATGACCGTCCACAGGTTGGGACTAAGCAACCAGTTGTTGCCGTTGATGCTGTAGAGCGTGCTGGCAATATTAACGATCGTCGCTACCGAAATCCAGCTCAGGTAGATACTAATGGGGATGCGCACCATCCAGCGTTCTTGCTGGGAAACCCGTTCCCGCCCGATGCCCAAGCGTTGATGCATGCCAATTAAGGATAGTAAGATGCCTAACATGGCAATGACGGATAACGGAAACTGTCCTGCCAAAAACAGATAAATCCATGCACATTGACACACACAGGCGATCGACAACAGATAACCGCACTTTTGCAAGCGGGGATTGTAGCGTTCGGTAGATTGAAATTGAAAAATACCCAGCGCGATCAGTCCTAGATAAATTACCCCCCAAATCCCAAAGGCATAGTTAGCTGGCGTTACGCGCACGTCGGCAAATAAGGTATTAGAAATTTGGCCGATATTAATACCATTGGGCGGCCAGATATTGGAAATCGTATTAACCACAATACTCAGGAGGATCGACACAGCCGTAATGAGTTGTCTGATTAAATCTGGCTCGAAATGTTTGCTAGAAGACTTCATAACTTTTATTTCTAGATGATTAGGCGAAATTAAATGTAAAATGCCAGCTTTTTGCCCTCACCCCCAGCCCCTCCCCCAAGCTCTACCGTGTACACACAAGTCGGCTAGACTTCGCTTTTAGATCTGAATCCCCCAAACCCCCTTAAAAAAGGGGGCTAAGATCCGGTCAAAGTCCCCCTTTTTAAGGGGGATTTAGGGGGATTCTCACCAATATCGCTTCTAACTAGAGATGTGTATACACCGTAACCCCCAAGCTTGGGGGAGGGGAGCCAGAGCCGCAGGCGAGGGCGGGGTGAGGGCGATTTCGTCATTGTTACTTTAATTATGTCCAGCTACTTACCAGTTACATATTCGGGGTTAATACTCAGGCCGATCGACAATCTGTGCGAACTATTTTGCAGTAGCTGAAATTTTAGGTGCGAATTACTTAACAGCGCATTTTGGCGATTTCTACGAGCGTGTCTTTTCCTTGCTATTCGATTGCTTTAGCTGCTCTAAGTCTAAATTTTGACACAAGCGATTCAAGATCGGCTCTATCTTTCGATTGAACTTGGCGATCGCGAGTTGTTTTACGCTCTCGACATCGACCTGTTTGACTAATTCTCAATTCACATCGGGATAAAGTTAGCAACAGGTGACAATTAAGTGAAAAGATATTTCGATCGATAGATAAATAAAGCCGCGCCTAATGTCTATAGTCAATAGGCACGATCGCTTGTCGTTTGAGGCGATCGCCAAACCTTAGCTGCGCACGAGCGGTTGCGTTTCTAAAAGAGATGAGCGTCAGACAGCAGATCGAAAGATTTGAGCGAGTGTGGATAGTGAGATCGGGCGCGTTTGCTTTGGTGGCAATGTGTCTAGCGAGTTGCAGTGCGCCCAGGGATGAGGCCGAGGCGCGAACGCGTCCGGGTAATGGACGATCGGCTCAAGCGACAGCAGTCGATGTGGCGGTTGCATCGGTCGCGCCCCTGACGGCGGTGCGGGAATATACCGGAACGACTCAACCCGTTCAGGAGGTGGCGATTCGCGCTCAAGTGGAAGGTCAATTGCGCGCATTGAATGTGGATGTGGGCGATCGCGTCAAGAAGGGGCAAGTATTGGCACAAATCGACGATACGATTTTGAGTGCCCAGGCGGCAGAAGCCGAAGCCGAATTAGCTTCTAGGCGGACAGAAATTAGTAAGCTCCAAACCCAAGTCAGCGATGCCAGAACCCAGGTAGAACAAGCGCGGCTGCAACTGCAACAGGCCGAATTTGATGCCACCCGCTACGAGCGACTGGGGAGATCGGGTGCAGTCTCTCAGCAGCAAGCCCAGCAATCTCGCACTCAAGCCAGCACCGCCGCTCAGGTATTGCGATCGGCGCAACAAAAGGTACGTTCCGAGCAGCAGGCGATCGTGGTAGCTAACGGTCGGATCGTTGCCCAACAAGCCATCCTCGCCCAACAGCAACGGCGGCGATCGTATGCGGTACTGACATCACCAATCTCTGGCTCGGTTCTGAATCGATCGACCGAACGCGGCAATCTCGTCCAAATCGGTAACGAACTCCTCCGGCTGGGTGATTTTAGTCAAGCCAAAGTTACCGTCCAAGTTTCCGAACTAGATTTAGCGAAGGTGCGGTTGGGTGGCACGGCGACAGTCAAGCTGGATGCTTTTCCCCAACAGCAATTTACGGCTCAAGTGACGCGGATCTCGCCAGCTGCCAATCCCACCTCGCGGCTGCTACCGATCGAAATGACGATCCCCAATCCCACCGGCAAAGTCGGCAGCGG
>NZ_JANPGM010000510.1:0-2200 GCF_031423935.1 Chamaesiphon sp. VAR_69_metabat_338 | reverse complement strand
CCCGCAGATTGGGGAATCGTCGCCCATCCCATCAGCAACAGCAACGGACTGAGAAAAATCCCCCCACCCACGCCAGTCAGCCCCGACAATAACCCGATCGCCATTCCCAGCCCGATCGCGAGGTATAGAGAAATTGGCCGTGGTGGCTGGGCTGCGGCACTGGTTTTAATAAAGCCTAATTTAGCAGCCGCATAGAATAACACCAGCCCGAGGATCGGCTTGTAAACCTGAGTGGGCACGACGATCGATCCGCCGATAAAAGCACAGGGAATCGAACCGATCGCAAAGGGGATGAATAGCGATCGCTTAAAATAACCCGCGCGGTAAAATTTCAACGTCGCGATCGCCGCCACAATGATGTTTAAGACTAGAGCTGTCGGTTTCATTACCGCTGGCGCGACCCCAAATAGAGCCATCGCCGCTAAATATCCCGACGCACCACCATGTCCGACTGAGCTGTACAACACAGCAGCGATAAAGATGCAAACAGTTAATAATAATTCAGACACAATCTACAGCCATCCTATATGGTTTCCAAGAATATCGTAGTTATCGCGAAGCGTAACGCACCGAAGGGAATAGCTAACGATCGATCTCGATTTAGATAATCTCGATCGTTTCGATCGCCCCTTCATCCCAATCGATCGGGACGAGATTTGAGTAAAATAGTACTGACGACTTACGTAGCTGGATCGACCTGAAATGACTGATAATATTCCCGATTTGACTGGAATTCGCACCAGCCAAAGTCAAATTCGCAACGCCGATTATCGTCTGCTCGATCGTGCCAAGCTCTCACCGATGTACCAACACTACGTCGAAGTGAAGGAGCAATATCCCCACGCGCTGCTGTTATATCGGTGTGGGGACTTCTTTGAGACGTTTTTTCAGGATGCAATTACGATCGCGCGGGAACTCGAACTCGTCCTGACAAGCAAGGAAGGCGGTAGAGAAATCGGGCGCGTCCCGATGACAGGCGTACCTCATCATGCCGTCGATCGCTATTGTGCCATGTTGGTGGAAAAAGGCTACGCGATCGCCCTGTGCGATCAGATGGAAACCGCCGCCGAATCTGCCGCATTGGGGAGTAATTTAGTTCGCCGTGAAGTCGTCCGCGTCCTGACTCCCGGCACGATTCAGGAAGAAGAAATGCTCCAGTCTCGGCGCAATAATTTCCTGGCGGCGATCGTCCTGGTAGGTGACAATTGGGGGTTAGCCTATACCGACATTTCCACAGGTGAATTCCTGACTACCCAAAGCACCGATCTCGAAGTCCTCACCCAAGAACTCATGCGGCTCCAGCCGCCGGAAATCTTGATTCCGATCGCGGCACCCGATCTCAATCGCCTCCTGCGTCCTGGCGAATCTTCCGACTTACTCCCTACCAATCTCCCCAACTGCTTCTGCTACGCCATGCGTCCCCTGGCACCATTTACCCTGCCAGAAGCCAAGCAACGGCTCTTGGATACGTTCAAAATGCGATCGCTGGAGTCTTTGGGGTGTACGCCGTTTCCCCTCGCCGTGCGAGCTGCTGGCGGCCTGTTGGAATATCTCGAAGCCACCCAAAAAGGCAATCCCGTTGCCCTGCAACCCCTGCGCACCTATTCCCTCGGCGATTATTTAGTCTTAGATCACCAGTCCCGCCGCAATCTGGAAATTACCCAAACTGTCCGCGACGGTCATTTCCAAGGTTCCCTCTTATGGGCATTGGATAAAACCTGTACCGCCATGGGCGGACGCGCCCTGCGCCGTTGGATGCTCCAACCATTGCTCGATATTCCCTCAATTAACAAACGCCAAACCACGATCCAAGAACTAGTTGAAAACACCTTCCTGCGGCAAGATCTCCAGCAACTACTCAAACAGATCTACGATATCGAACGCCTGACTGGTAAAGCCGCCTCGGGACGCGCCAACGCACGCGATCTCGTCGCCCTCGCCGATTCTTTCCTCAAACTCCCCGCACTGGCAAATATCGCCAGTCAAGGCAAATCTCCCTTCCTGAAAATCCTCCACCACGTCCCCGCCGAACTCGAAGCCCTGGGGCAAAAAATCGCCGCGCATCTAGTCGAACATCCACCCCAACACCTTAAAGAAGGAGGCTTAATTCGATCGGGTATCCATACTCAACTCGACGAACTCCGCGCCCTCGCTGCCGAAGATCATCAATGGATCGCCAATCTCGAAGTCATCGAACGCG
>NZ_JANPGM010000509.1:0-4274 GCF_031423935.1 Chamaesiphon sp. VAR_69_metabat_338 | reverse complement strand
CGAGCGAAATCTCGGCGGCGGGTGCTGCATCGCTGTCCTCAGCCACTAATCTTCAGCAAAGATATAGCGACGGAGTTCGCTGGGATCTGGTTCGGGGCTATTTTCGGCAAACTCGACTGCATCGTCAACTAGATCCTGAATTTCGCGATCGAGAGCGGCTAATTCCGCCTCAGTCACCAAACCTTCCTTGACTAAATAGGCAGCCAATTTTTTAATCGGGTCGCGCGCGAACCAGAAATCCTTCTCGGCTTGGGGTCGGAGTTCGTCGGGATCGGCCAAGGAGTGGCCGCGAAAACGATAGGTTAGAGCTTCGATTAAGGTTGGCCCTTCTCCAGCTCGCGCCCGCGCTACCGCTTCTTTAGCGACACTATAGACTGCCAAGACATCCATGCCATCGACTTGGACGCCGTGCATCCCAAACGCCGCGCCCTTGGTATAGATTTCGGGCACCGAAGTCGCCCGTTCGTGAGACATACCGATCGCCCACTTATTATTTTCGACGACATACAACATCGGCAATTTCCACAATGCCGCCATATTCAGACATTCAAAGAATTGACCGTTGTTGGCAGCACCATCGCCGAAGAAACACGCCGAAACCAGATCGGAACTCGCATCGCCCAAAGCTTCGCGACGATATTTGCTAGCAAATGCCGCCCCTGTCGCGACGGGAATCCCTTCGGCAACAAACGCATAACCGCCCAACAACCGATGCTCCTTAGAAAACATGTGCATCGAACCGCCGCGCCCTTTGCTACAGCCAGTTTCTTTGCCAAATAGTTCCGCCATCACTTCGCGCGCGGGGACGCCCGCACTCAGGGCGTGAACGTGGTCGCGATAAGTACTCGAAACATAGTCCTGTCCGGGACGCATCGCTTTGATCACGCCAGAAGATACGGCCTCTTGACCGTTATACAGATGGACAAAACCAAACATTTTGCCCCGATAGTACATCTCCGCACATTTGTCTTCAAAGAAGCGACCGAGGATCGTGTCACGGTATAACATCAAGCCTTCTGCTTTGGTGATTTCTCCCGACTTTGGCTCAAATGCGGGTAGAGTTCTCTCTTGAACCATTAGTTTGTTTTATCCACTTGTGTGCGATCGATATTGTCGCCTATTTGGGGTGTAGTGACTAGCCCTCTGGCCGATCGATTTCAATTTCGGTGTAGGAGTGGGGAGTTGGGCAAGACTGGACTTCACAATTTGAGGAGAGTGCCGGACATAAATTTACAGCCATTAAAGTCATCCTGTCGATTCGAGCTGTAGTCAGGCCACCGATCGTCAATGAGCCAAATAGTTGCAGATCGAGCCGCTATTCCTAAAACTGGGATGTTATGTTATGTTTGTTCGTAAGTTTTTTAAAATACGCATGTCTGCTTTGTTGTGCGAGTAAAAGATCTACTCGAACCAGCCGCGCGGACTTTGTCATTACTAAATATCGAGTCGATCTACTCAATAGCTGATAACTGGATAACTGTGTCGTTCATGGTGTATTAGGTAAACTGTGCGAATCCCGCTTGACTATTATCAGATTCTTGGCGTCCCAGAGAACGATCTCTCGGAGCTAGAGCAAGCATATCGCGATCGCTTGCTCCAATTACCGCAGCAAGAATATTCGGATGCTGCGATCGAATCTCGCAAACGACTGATTACAGTAGCCTACGAGGTACTGAGCGACCCCCAGCAACGGTCGATTTATAATGCCACTCAGACTGCCCCCAACGAGGCCGAACTGGAAAATACAGGTACCGGGGGTAATGTCGCTCCTTCACCTTTTTATCGCCGTCGCGAACTAGATATCGCCCCCGAACATTTTTTGGGTAGTTTGCTGATCTTATTTGAATTGGGCGAGTACGAAGAAATCAATAGTATTTGTATGCCCTATCTGGGCAATAACGGGCGCAGTAGCAACAGCGGCAGCCTCCACCCCGCACCGCTAGTCAGTGGAGAAATCGCCGCCCAAAACAATCGTAATGCACCGATCCGCTTGGCCAATGTCAAACACACGCACAATGGCACTCATATTATCCCGCTCAAGCCAGACATAGTGCTAGCGATGGTGTCTTCATTCTGGGAACTCGGCGAACGCGAATGGCGCGATAGTTGCTATGAAGAAGCCACGATCCATTATGAAACAGCCAAAAAGATTCTCGTTCAAGAAGATTTATTTCCGCAGATTCAAGGCGAAATCGATCGCCGGTTGGATCGGTTGCAGCCTTATCGAATCTCCTCTTTAGTCTCGTTACCACTCGATCGCCACGAACAACGGCGGCGGGGGATTCAGTTTCTCGAAGAATTATTGGAAAGTGCTTGTACCAATGAAGTCAAGTGCCAAGAACGCTTTGCCCTCAATAGCGAGAGTACGATTCCCTTCATTCACGAAACCTTACCCCACCTCACCGCCGCCGAACAACGGAATTTGTTCAGTCAATTGGCGAGAGATTCCCATCAATTGGGCACGAAATCGCTCAATGTCATGCAATTGGCTTGTACGTATTTACACGTCCACGCGCTGATTGCCCAAGGCTTTGCCTATCGCAACCCCCAACTGATCTACACTGCTCAACAAATCTTGCAGTATCGGCTCAGTCAACGGATGGAGTGCTCGATCGAACAAGCGATTTGCGCGATTCTGTTGGGGCAAACCGAAGAAGCCGAGCGGCTGCTCGCCTGCGCGCCCGAATCCGGCTCTCTCATTGCAATCCGCCAACAATCTCAAGGCTTGCCCAATTTGCTGCGCGGCTTATGTTGGTATATCGAAACTTGGCTCAAGGATGAAGCTTTTCCCTGTTTTCGAGACTTGGTAACGAGCGATCCCTCCCTCAATGCTTATTTTAGCGATCGCGACGTCCAAGATTTTGCCGATCGAATGCCAGCGCAGGATAATCCGGCCACTAGTTGGGAAAAATCTTCACCCCAGGTGATCGATGTCCCGCCATCTGGCGATCTCTCTGGCTCGTTCAACTCATCGCCAGCAGACTTTCAAGCTGCCGAGTCCGATCGAGCACTACTAGCCAAAGCGAGTACCCGTCGCAATAGTAGCTTGACACCCGCATGGCAGTCACCGACAGACCGACTGGGTGCTGAGGGTATTACCCCCGCAGTCCGCGTCGAACAGCTTGCGCCCCCTGCACCCACCCCACTGCCAACAGAGGAGCGCGACGATCCCAATGTCATCCCGTTGGATCGCGAACGTCAACGCCGCCGCTCCGCCCCCACAGCCCGGACGATCGACGGTCAATTTGAGGAAACCTACCTTCAAGTCCCATCCTCACTATCACTGGATCCCAACAGTCAATTGGTGACGGCCAATAAGTCCGGACAGTTGGCCGCACGTCCATCCGGCTCTAGTACGATCGTCCGCCCGCGCCGCCCGCGCCAATCGCCGAACATCCCTCGGATTTTGTTAGTTGGCGCGGGTGGCGTCACCTGTTTGTGCGGGACGATTTGGCTGGTAAATACCGCGATCGGCAGCATCTTCAAACAGCCCTCACCCACCTTAACGGCAACCCCCAGTCCCCGCGTTACCGCTAGTACCGCCCCCATCCCGAAGGAAGTCAAGACGCTCAAGTCTAATCCGGTCACAGCAGCAGTCCTAAGTGCCGATGTCGCCACCGCAATTGTCAAAAAATGGCTCAGTGCCAAGACTAGCTCCATGAGTCCCCAGTATCGCGTCGAGCAATTGAAAGATATTCTGGTCGAACCTGCTTTGTCCAGCGCGACAGAGCGCGCCCAAGAGGCCAAAACTAATGGCATCCATTGGCAATACCAGCACCAGCATATTGGCATTGTTTCGATCGATCGCGCCAGTCCCCAAGCAACTACAGCTAGGATCGAAGCCAAAGTAGAAGAAGACGCCCAATATTATGAAGGGGAACGATTGAATCCAGAGCGTTCTTATTCAAAGCAACTTTTGGTCGAATACAATCTCGTTCGCCAAAAAGATGGTTGGTATATCACGAATATGGGTGTAGTTAAATAGTTGGGAGTTGGGAGTTTGCCGATCGGGCAGCGATCTCGCGAACTACGACACTCAAAAAACTAGAAATGATTCGCCAGTAACAATTGCTCGATTAACAATTCATGCTCGATCGTCTCGTTCAAGCTTATACGCCCCTAATGTTTTGGACGGGGTTGGGCATTTTGCTGGTGCGGTTTTTGCCCGCTACTTTTCCCTATTGGTTGGGACGCGGACTTTACTGGGTCGGGGTGCCGATCGAGATCTTTTCCCTCGCTCGTCAGACTACCTTTGACGAACGCGCTCAATTAGC
>NZ_JANPGM010000508.1:0-3147 GCF_031423935.1 Chamaesiphon sp. VAR_69_metabat_338 | reverse complement strand
CATTGGTTTAGAAAGATAGTATTTTAGCTATATTAATAGCCTTTCACAGGAATGGTGTACCCATTTATAGGAGGTGTGCGCTCTAGCATTCAACACTTCTGGCATCAGATATTCGATCTAAAAAGTAGTAAGTAACTGATTCGTCAATTGCTGACGTTTCATTAAAACAAGCATTGCTAGCCCATAAATTTTCATTCAAAATTCGTTCGACAAATTGAATCTTGTTCATTTTTGATAATACAGGCTTTCTAGGTTAAGTTTATCAAAATTCAACATAATGTTATTGCTGTCAAGCTTGGGATTGATGACACGCGATCGATATATTCGATCTCCTCGGTGAGTTTGCAAACTATCAGATTTTCGGTGTGAGAATTATTACCGAAATACGCTTCGGGAGACTTCCCAGATACTCGCTCGATCGCCACTTGACACCGATCGAACCAGCGAGCTACCATGAAGTTACGAGCACATCGCTCGAATTAACTAATTTAAACAAAACCTTCCACCACTGCGACTGCGGCTGCTGAAAACCCAGTCCACCTATCCAAAAATAATTGCCAAAACCCACAGCGGTTTTGGTGACAGGTGTTTATGCAGCAGCCCAAGAATACAAATCGACTCCTCCGCGCTCTCGCCAAGCAAGGATTGGATGTCAGTTATGACGATCGAGTTTATACCGTTCGCTTGAATCAGTGTGCCGATGCGCCAGTCGCAGAAGTCCTATTACCGCCAGATTTCCCGATCGAATCCAAAGCCTTCCAACAACTCGCCCAGCTCACTACGCTCGCCCATCCTGGTGGGGGTAAAGTGACTCGCACCTTTGCGACGCCCGATTTCCATCCCGGCGATACGGGAGTCGCGATCGGTTCGGTGGTGCAAACTGAGGGAATGCTCGTTCCCGCCGCAGTCGGTAGCGATATCAACTGCGGGATGCGGCTTCACGTTGTCGATCTCAGCGTCGATGATTTTCTCGCCCAGCGCGACAAATTTGTCGAACTGATGAAGGGGGATTATTTCCTCGGCACTCGCGATGTCACGATGACTGCGGCGACGAGTCGGGCGATGTATCGAGATGGCATCCCTGGCTGGTTGGAGCAAATGTCCGCCACGCCGATGGGAAGCGTGGCTAAATCCGATTTCGGTCAATTGTGGCGGGAAATCGATCTGGTTCAATTTCTCGGCTCAATGGCCGGAAATCCCCGCTGGGCACCCAGCGAACTCGTTCCCGCCGCCGGATTGGTGCGTGATGGCGATCTCGGTACTATCGGCGGTGGCAATCACTTTGTGGAGATCCAAGAGGTGATGGAAATCCGCAACCCGCGCCTTGCTTATCAATCTAGCGTCAAAGTCGGGCAACTCGCGATCGCGATTCACTCCGGTTCGCGCAGCGTTGGCAAATACATCGGTGGCATGTGGCGCGACAGAGCTAAAGCCGCTTGGCTCAAGGGCTACCCCTTCCCCCAGTCGAGCTTATTTTCGCTCTCGACAACAACCGATCCCGATCTCGTCGCCGAGTATCTCGAAGCCGAAGCAACGGCGGCTAATTATGCCTTTGTCAATCGCCTGATTTTGGCTGAATTACTGCGGTTGCGTCTGCGGCAAGTGTATGGCGATCTTGCGGCTCCCTTAGTCTGCGATCTGCCTCACAATCTGACTTTTCCCAATGGGAATGGTTGGATCGTCCGTAAGGGAGCATGTGCGGCAGGTTTGGGACAATTGCTGATTACGCCAGGATCGATGAGCACACCTTCCTACCTACTGTCGGGATTGGGAAACGATCGCTATCTCAATTCGGCGGCTCATGGTGCAGGCAGAGCGATCTCTCGCTTTGAACTCACCCGTGCGGGGGCAAATTATACCGAGTCAGATTTGGGTTTGACAGGTGTAGATTGCATCACCTTGCGATCGGAACGTCGGATCGAAGAAGCTCCAGCCGCTTACAAATCGATCGATCGAGTCATCGATACCCAAGTCGCCGCAGGCATGGTGGAAGTCGTCGCCAAAATGCGTCCGATTCTCACTTTTAAGGCTTAACATCTTTAGTGTTTAGACAACCACTCCCCAACTTCTTTGGTTCGACTTTGGCAGTCTGGGGGGTGGTTGCTAACATCTTTAAGCCATCTCTAACCAATTCTGTAAATCTTGCAAGCTATTAAAATCTAGTAATGCTTCACCCAAAGCTTCCAATCGATCGATCGACAGTAATTCTACACTCGATCGTAAATCTTGAGGTACTTCACCTACTTGTCTGGCAACTTGACGTAAGATCAGTGCTTTTTCACGCTGAAGAGCGCGTTGTTCGCCTTGCTGTTCGCCAGTTTCAAAAATCTCTTGATAAATTACTGATTCTTTCATAATATCCTCCCGAAATAATCTTTTTACTAGAGTTTTATTAAACCGTAAACCTGCCATGATTTGAACATAGCTAGATAATTCCTGTCGCCGCACTTCTGGTTCCATTTTACCGACTTCGCTAGCAACCTGCACGAGCAATTCTTCGGTAGGCTGCGCGGTTAAAGTTGCGAATGGCAGTAGTGCTGAATCTGCTAGAAACAAGCTGGGATCTTCTTCCCAGATTTTAACGACGCGATATTGGTGGCGGGTTTGCTCGAATTCAAAAGTGGTTTCGATTTCGGTATCTTCGCTAGGCGGTAAAAGCAAAATGACGATTTGAGTAATTGGCATTTGATAAAGCCGATAGAGCCGCACCCAATAATCGAGCATTCGGAAGTTTATCGGCGGCTCCGAGATCCAACGAGTTTGAAATTCGAGGTGAAGGATGCGGTTGTGAGTTTTTAAAAAGGTAAGGGAGTCGGCGCGGATAGGTTCGATGCTCAGTTCGGTTTTGAGGATTTCGACGTTGGTTTGGGGTGCGCCGAGCAGCCAGGTGGCAAAGCGTTCTGGATATTTTTCAGCGAGGATTTTGGTGAGATTATCGTAGGACATGTGTGCTGATGGCAACTATTCGTTGGCGAAGCCTACCGGAGGTAATCGAGCCTACCATGAGTGTGGGTTGAGACACTGCGATCGATTTCAATCGGTTATGTCGATCGCTTCTGGATTCGATCGATCTGCTCCGCTCTTGCACCGCCCTGAAATAAAATTTCGGGCTAATAGCACAAGTTCTCTGAAGAGAACTGCCGGATC
>NZ_JANPGM010000507.1:0-2464 GCF_031423935.1 Chamaesiphon sp. VAR_69_metabat_338 | reverse complement strand
GGGTAGCGATTCGCGTAACTCCTAACGGAGTGGCTCCGCCAACGTCGGGTTTCCCGACGGTTTAGCGAATCAAGACAGAGGGTAGTGAATAGATCTGCCTGTCCTCTCATCTCCCAGTCCCCCCGTCCCCCGTCCCCCCATCCCCGATAAATGTCGCGTTTTCAAAAACACCTCAACTATCTCAATCCCTACAAATGGCAAACAGCGCAGGGTATCTTTGCCTTGTTTGTTGTCAATGCTTTGAGTGTTTATCTCCCGCTCTTGATTAGAGATGGGATCGATCGATTGAAGACTTCATTTACTAGCGATTATCTGACTCAACTGGCGATTTTCATTGTCGGCTTGACATCGATTATGTGGGTGGTGCGGATGATTTCGCGCATCCTAATTTTTGGGGTGGGACGACAGGTGCAAGCCAAAATGAAGCAGGATATCTTCGAGCATATCCTGCGGTTGGAGCCGGGATATTTTGTGACGACGACAGTAGGCGATCTGATCAATCGGTTTACTAGTGATGTTGAGAACATCATGCGATTAGTCGGGTTTGCAGTGTTGAGTACGGCAAATATCGTGTTTGCCTATGCTCTAACGCTGCCAGCAATGTTATCAATTAACGTCAAGCTGACAGTGTTTTCACTAGCAGTGTATCCGTTGATGTTGATTACAGTTCAGTTATTTAGCAATCAACTCCGCAATCAACAGGTTGTCGTCCAAGAATCTATTTCCGATTTGAGTGAATTGATTCAAGAGGATATGAGCGGTATTGCTGCGATTAAAATCTACGCTCAGGAAGAAAACGAACGGAAAGAATTTAGAAAGAAGAATCAAGAATTATTTACTGCCAACCTCAAACTCGCCGAATCGCGCAATACAATTTTCCCGATCATTCAGGGATTGGCTTCGATTAGTTTGTTGGTTTTACTATGGCAAGGTGGACTGGCGATCGCCAATCAAGATATTAGTCCGGCACTAAAGTTCTCCTGGACGAGTGGAATAGAAATTGTCTCCAAACAGACTAGCGTTGGTGACTTCTTGTCGTTGATAATTTTCGCTCAGAATTTGATTTTTCCGACGGCTTTATTAGGATTTACAATTACTGCCTATCAACGTGGTGAAGTCAGTATCGATCGAGTCGAAGCGATCTTATTCAATCGACCTAAAATCGCCGATACGCCGACTGCCATCCATTTAGATAAGACTGTGAGTGGCGAGATCGTCGCGCGGGATTTTAGTTATACTCACCCAGGGTCAGAAACACCCGCGCTCAAGCATCTGAATTTTACAATTTCACCAGGCGAAACGATCGCGATCGTCGGGCCGATTGGGTCGGGCAAATCGACGCTGGCAAATGCCATTCCTCGCTTAGTTGAAATCCCCGAACAGAGTTTATTTATCGATGGTTATGATGTGACTACTGTAAATCTAGCAGATCTGCGGGGGGCGATCGCTTATGTACCCCAAGAGAGCTTCTTATTTAGTACTACGATCGAGAATAATATCCGGTATGGTGAGCCGCAAGCTAGTAGAAGCAAGGTTGAAGCCGCTGCCAAATTGGGACAAATTCATTGGGAAATTGAAAATTTCCCCGCCCAATACGATACGATCGTCGGCGAACGCGGTATCACCCTCTCTGGCGGTCAACGTCAGCGGACGGCATTAGCGCGTGCCTTGTTGATGAATGCCCCGATTTTGATTCTCGATGATGCGCTCTCTAGTGTCGATAATCAAACCGCTACCGCTATTTTGCAAAATCTTTCCCAAGCCGGACAAAAGCGGACTGTGATATTTATTACACATCAATTATCGGCTGCGGCTACTGCCGATCGCATTATGGTGATGGATAAAGGTGAAATCGTCCAAACTGGAACCCATCAAGAATTAATCGGCAAACAAGGTCTATATCAGTGGTTGTGCAATCAAAATCAGTTAGAGGAGTTGCTACATTAGAGCGTGTAGATCGATCGCGTTCCGGCGATGGCATCTCTACTCGATCGCAAATAACTGTCTAAATTGCTACCGATCGACTAATTTCACAACTATAAGTAGCTTCTTAATCGCTAATCTCGATAATTACCACTCGATCGCAATCTTAGAGTATTATCTATAGACACCTGTGGTCTGAAGTATTTTGGTGAGAGCTGCTCGATCTGTCAAGAATTGACTCTGCACAAGCTTCATTGTCTTATCGGCTAGTGAGACTGTCTCCTAACTATTAAGATCTCCAGGGAAATATATCGCGATCGATACCCAATCGCTTATTTACAAAGTAACAATAATACCTGGATTATTGCCGCTATTTTGGTTGAATAAGTCAGAAAAAGGGTAGCATTTCAACCCCATTGGGTGGTTAAATACAAATTATCGATCGCAACAAACGGTTAACTCTAGTCAGAAGATTATGAAAGCAGTTGGTGGAAAAGACCGCAAGCGACTACTATTAATCGATGATGACCCCAATCTCATC
>NZ_JANPGM010000506.1:0-8982 GCF_031423935.1 Chamaesiphon sp. VAR_69_metabat_338 | reverse complement strand
GGCATAATTGTCTTCCCTGGTTCCAACTGCGATCGCGATGTGGTGTACGTCACCCGCGATCTGCTCGGACAACCTACGCGTACGATCTGGCATGAAGAAACTGATTTACACGATGTCGATGTCGTCGTGATTCCGGGTGGCTTTAGTTATGGCGACTACCTGCGCTGTGGTGCGATCGCCAAATTTTCGCCGGTTATGAAACAAGTCATCGCCCATGCCCAGCAGGGTAAATATGTTTTAGGTATTTGCAATGGGTTTCAGGTGTTGACTGAAGCTGGATTATTGCCTGGGGCACTAGTCCGCAATCGCGATCTGCACTTTATCTGTGACAGGGTACCCATCCAGGTCGAAAATACCGATTCCATCTGGACTCAAGGTTATACTACCACCACCCAGATCGAACTCCCGATCGCCCATGGAGAAGGCTGCTATCATGCCGATCCCGCTACACTCGATCGATTAGAGTCCAACGGGCAAGTTTTATTTCGCTACGCTGGCACCAATCCCAACGGCTCATTAAATAACATCGCCGGCATCTGCAACGAAACCAAAAACGTGATCGGCATGATGCCCCACCCCGAACGCGCCGCCGATCCCCTCCTCGGCAAAGCCGACGGCATCCATTTATTCAAAAGTCTGATTTAATCGATCTGGAAATTTCCAAATCCGCGCCTATTAATAAATCTATGTAGGGGTGCCCCTGTCTTGATGTGCTAAACCGTCGGGAAACAAAGGCGTGCGCACATCGCTCGTGGGTACCCTCACCAACCACGATCGATAACAATAAATCTGCGCATGTAGAGATCTTGGGATTTACTCGTAATTGGTGTCGGGCGGGCACGAGGCACCGCCCCTATAGGTTATCGTCATCCAGCCCTATCCACTATCCACTATTCACACCCTCTACCCCTACCCCCTACCCCTAGATGGACACTGGCAAACAAGGAGAAGAAGTCGTCGCCCAGTGGCTCACAGATCGGGGTGGAAAAATCTTGCATCATCGCTGGCGATGGCAAAGAGGCGAAATCGACCTCATCGCGACCGAATCTAATATCCTTCTATTTATCGAAGTTAAAACCCGCAATCGATCGAATTGGGATGCCGATGGACTCTTGGCAATCACTCCTCAGAAACAAGCCACGATCGTCCGATCTGCTGAGTTATTTCTCCTCAAACATCCCCATCTAGCTGAATATCCCTGCCGTTTCGATGTGGCGATCGTGCGCCATCAGCCGATTAACCGCGAGATCTTCGGTACGCCATTACATGTTTTGACCGATCTCACTAGTGGCAAGCACCTGTTATTACTCGACTATCTGACTAGTGCTTTCGACGGTACCTAGCCTAAAGTTTTGTTCTACCTGCGCGGAGATCGTTGGCAATTTGCTAATAAAGATGTTATACCAACATTGGCCTCAAACAGCCGCTGAAAATCTCTCCAATGAGATAATAGACAGGCTAAAACAGATGAGTTTGGAGGTAAACTAGTTGGGGATCGTAATTTTTTAATAATTAGCAAATTCACTAGGTAAAATTGTGTCGATCGATACCAAAAAAACAGATCGAAAATATGCTGAGAGAAAGAATAAGTGCGTTATGATATTTCAGTAGATTTACAGTTGTTGGCTCAGTCCTAACTAAGACATGATGCAACTAGTCCGTAAATCTCTAGGTACCAAACAAGTTGGGAAATTGAGGCTGATGACCGATCTACTGTAAAGTCTGACCGTTCTCTCCGGAAACTGCTCGTTAATGTCTGTAGTTTGTCTTTAGATGAACATTCCATTAAGGAGCAACGTCATAATAGTTATCGCCAAGGGTACCATTAATACATCGCATATTATGGGTTCTAATCTATCAAAGCTGGCTCGTTTGCTAGCAACTAGAATAATGTCACAGGAAACCATCAACTCTCTGCACTTACCGAAGTTCGATCCGCTCAAGCCGCTGCGTAACTGGTTGGAAAATCTTAAAATTTCTAATCCCCGATTAGCTCACAACCTGTGTAAACTGATCCCTTCCCAATGTCCCTTCGAGCGCGATCTCAATTTGTTCGGACGCACGCTCTTGCATATTCCACCGATGTGCAAACTCAACCCCCTCTATGAAGAAGTTGTGATGCTCCGGTTCAAGGCAATGTGTTATCTCGCCGATGAATGCGGTGAAGATATCAGCCAATATTGCTAAATTAGTGGATGGTGGATAGCAAGTAAAGACAGGGAATATCGATCGGGATTAACGTAGAATAGAGAGTCCAGCTCAAGACTCGATCGTTATATGTCCAAGCAACAGTCGCCACAACAGCCAGAACCACATTCGACATTAGCCGAAATTCGGGCGACGCGCCTGGTTAAAGCCGACAAACTCCGCGAATTAGGGATGAATCCCTACGCGTACAACTGGGTATCTACCCACCAAGCTGCTGCCTTACAACTAGAGTACGCAGATTTAGCTAATGGTGCGGAAGTAGATACCCCAGTCTCGATCGCCGGACGCATTATGGCACGGCGAGTAATGGGCAAGTTGGCTTTTTTTAGCATTCAAGATGAGACGGGGACGATTCAGCTCTATCTCAACAAGCAACAGATCGACGAGGGGATGCCAGCAATTCCCGATGCTTTCAGTCATTTCAAACAGTTAAGCGATGTCGGGGACATTATCGGTGTCAAAGGCACTATCAAACGTGCTGACAAAGGTGAATTGTCAGTTCTTGTCAACGAGTATTCGATTCTTACTAAGTCGCTCCTACCATTACCCGATAAATGGCATGGTTTAACCGACGTCGCCAAACGCTATCGCCAACGTTACGTCGATACGATCGTCAATCCCACCGTCCGCGATACCTTTAGAAAACGCGCGCTAATTACGTCGGGAATTCGCCGCTATCTCGAAAATATTGACTTTATCGAGATCGAAACACCAGTCTTGCAGTCGGAAGCAGGCGGTGCAGATGCGCGTCCGTTTAATACCTACCACAATACCCTGGAAATGCCGCTGTACCTGCGGGTTGCCACCGAGTTGCACCTGAAACGATTAATTGTCGGGGGCTTTGAAAAGGTATTTGAATTGGGGCGAATCTTCCGCAATGAGGGCGTCTCGACGCGCCATAATCCCGAATTTACCAGTATCGAGGTATATCAAGCCTATGCTGACTATGAAGGGATGATGAAACTCACAGAAGAGATGATTACCACTGTCGCTCAGTCTGTGCTGGGCACATTGGAGATTAGTTATCAGGGCACACCGATTAGCCTGGGGACTCCCTGGCGGCGGGTGACGATGCACGATATCGTCAAAGAAGTCACTGGTTTAAACTTTAGTAGTTTTGATACTCTAGAGACGGCTCAAGCTGCCATCAAAAATGCTGGCATTGGTGGCTGTGATGACATTAAAACACTTGGAAAACTCTTGAATGAGGTATTCGAGCAAAAGTGTGAAGCAACCCTAATTCAGCCCACCTTTGTCATCGATTATCCCACCGAAATCTCACCTCTCGCCAAACCCCATCGATCGAAACCAGGGATCGTCGAGCGGTTTGAACTATTCGTCGTCGGGCGCGAACTCGCCAATAGTTTCTCGGAGTTAACCGATCCCGTCGATCAACGGGAAAGATTAGAAGCTCAAGCCGCCCGCAAAGCTGAAGGCGATAACGAAGCCCACGATGTCGATGAAGACTTCCTCACCGCTCTCGAATATGGGATGCCACCCACAGGCGGATTGGGGATCGGGATCGATCGATTGGTGATGCTGTTATGCGATTGTGCCAGTATTCGCGATGCGATCGCTTTCCCACTGCTGAAACCAGAACCAACCGAACAATCTGGAGACGATTAAATCAAGGTAGGGTGTGTTATCCCGTAAGCGCAAAGCGCAGGCTTCTCTTCGAGACGCTTCGCGAACGCCAACGCGGAGCGTCTGCTTTAGCATAAGGGTAACGCACCATCATTTTCTTATTTGCGAATAATGACGTAATCCACTTATTACATGAACTTAACACACGCTTGAGGCAATGTCTATCATTCAGATTCTGCTGAATTGAGATAATAATTTATGAAACAGCATATTCTGAGTATTCACGCATAGAAGGATGGTGAAAACCCACTACAATTTCTTTTTTAGATATCCCCATCTCTTCTAACGCCTTGTCCACTTCAATATCAGTATTATTTTCCTGAATCCAGATTTTATCTCCTTTAATATCAAAGTGAAAAATGCAGTTATGAATCCGTCTCTGATTATCCCACCCAGTGCGGAATAGTAGATATCGCTCGTTGACAGTATCAAAAATTAGCTGTGTTTCGATATCTAGGTGCTTACTTCCATAGCTTGAATAGTTGTTGAGAAATTCTTGCAAACACTTGCGATAGAAATCTGGTCTATCCATGATGCAATCTCCTGGTTTATCTGACTATAGACTATAATTACGAGAACCAGATCGATCGAGCCAACCTTCACCCCTCGAAGGTGAGTATAACCCAGGCAGGAATAGTTACCATCTTGGCTGTGCCGCTCCGAATGCTTTTTAT
Organism: Chamaesiphon sp. VAR_69_metabat_338; assembly: GCF_031423935.1. Taxonomy (NCBI): domain Bacteria; kingdom Bacillati; phylum Cyanobacteriota; class Cyanophyceae; order Gomontiellales; family Chamaesiphonaceae; genus Chamaesiphon; species Chamaesiphon sp. VAR_69_metabat_338. The sequence continues at coordinate 4,456 of NZ_JANPGM010000506.1, read as the reverse complement.
TATAAATCTTTATTTATAAGAGATCGATCTATGATATCTATTTTAATAGTAAATAATCATTAGGATGAAACCGACAGCTACATTATTATTTTCTTGTCCCGATCGAAGGGGCTTAGTTGCCAAAGTTGCTAACTTTATTTATTCTAACGGCGGTAACATCATCCATGCCGATCATCATACCGATTTTAATGCCGGATTATTTCTAACGCGGATCGAGTGGGATGTTGAAGGATTCAATCTACCTCGCGAACTGATCGATCCAGCTTTTGGGGCGATCGCACAACCTCTAGGCGGTACTTATCAAATTCGGTTTTCCGATACGATCCCACGCTTGGCGATTTGGGTGAGTCGTCAAAATCACTGCTTACTCGATCTGATTTGGCGACAGCAGGCAGGCGAATTTTCGGCAGAAATCCCGTTAATTATTAGCAATCATCCCGATCTCGAATCGATCGCCAAGCAATTTGGGATTGATTATTATTACTTGCCAATTACTAAAGATAATAAACAAGAGCAGCAACAACGGCAACTAGAGTTACTTAAAGAGTATCAAATCGATTTGGTGATTTTGGCTAAGTATATGCAAATTATTAGCCCTGAATTTATCGATGCTTTCCCCAGTCACAATATTATCAATATTCACCACTCCTTTCTCCCCGCTTTTGTCGGTGCCAATCCCTATCATAAGGCTTACGAACGCGGGGTGAAGATTATTGGGGCGACGGGTCATTATGTGACTTCTGAGCTAGATGCAGGGCCGATTATCGAGCAGGATGTAGTCAGAGTTACCCACCGCGATGATGTAGACGATTTGATTAGGAAAGGCAAAGATCTCGAACGGATCGTCCTGGCGAGGGCGGTGCGTCACCATCTTCAAAATCGGGTGTTGGTTTATGGGAATAAAACTGTGGTGTTTGAATAAATAAACTAGCCAAACAAGCTTTCTTTAAGCTCTGCTATTTTACAGGATTGTAGATTAATCGATCGATCTTAGCAAGTTGTCGAGATAACTCTTGGTTGAGAATTGTATATGCCTGTTGGTTGAAGTGCAATTCATCAGATCGATACTGTGGCAACATCAGCCCGTGACGATCGGCAAGTAGAGCGTAAGTATCAAAGACGATCGTTTTGTCATCAGCTAATGTCTCGATGTAGGTATTCACTTCTTTAATTGCTAGCCCGATCTCATCCGACCATAAAAGCTTGCGTTCTAATGGTACTTCACCAGCAGGAAAAATAGTAGTCACCATTACTACTGCACCTATCTTTCGAGATTCTTCAATAATTCGTTTAATATTTGCTTGGCAATTGGCGATTATCGCTTGCTTGCGTTCTGGAAACAAGGCAATAGTTTTGAGATCGTTGACACCAACTTGAACGATTACAAGATCGGGTTTTAGAGATCGGACATGAGCTGGAAATCGCTCGATCGTCTGAACTGATGTCTGAGATGAAATTCCCCTATTAATAAATTCATAGCGGTCTATTTTTGGTGGTGTCCAATTAGCAGCTCTGGAGTCACCAAAGAATACCACTCGGGATCGAGCAGTTTTAGCAACTGCTGTAGAGTTTGCTGGATAATAGTTTAAGCCGACAGGATCTAAACGAGTTTGATTAAGCTCGGAGTAATATTTTATGACTCGATTATAAAGTAGAAAGTTAACACAAACCGAAGAGACTAGTAATCCTAATCCTAGTAAAATAAAGAGCAGATGAAAGTTTTTCAAGTTTTTATCCTCCGGCACTAGCTATAAGTTGAATGATATCGCGAGGAGTTAACTTAAAAATAAACGATCGACAATTACAAAAGCATGAATTTAGCAGGATCGCAGTGCCGATCGATCTCGATCGCTTATTGTCAAATTTTAGCTTACAGATGGTTGCTTGATAAATAGGAGTAACCCGATCGCCAGTAATAGCGGTGTCAACCAATTACCAAATCGCACGTAGACAGTTTGAGTGGTGCGACGATAAACTCGATCGGCATGAGCGGTAAATTCATTCAGTTGAGAACTCCATTGAGTGCGCCCGTGGGGATCGATAAATGTTGAATAACCAGTATTACTCGCACTTACCATCCAGCGATCGGTTTCGATCGCCCGCATCACATTGAGAGCATGATGTTGCGGTGGCATTCCACTACTATAATGTGCATCATTAGATGCCGTAATAATTAACGATCCTGTCTGCGCTTGGCGGCGAAAAATTTCGGGATAGGCGGAATCATAACAGATGCCAAAAATAAAATCACCAAATGGTGTATTAACGATCTGGTCGAAGTTACCAGCTAATAAATTTAACTCGAATGGCGAGATCGTGCTCACAAGTTTACCGATGTATTGGGCGAAGGGTACATATTCACCTAATGGTACTAGTTTTGATTTATCGTAACGGCTAATTACTTTACCTTCACCATCGATCGTCAAGATACTATTAGCCATCTTCTTGCCAATTTCACCAAATCCACCGAGAAATACTGGCACTTTTTGGGCTAATATCTCCCGATAAAATGGCGTACGTTTAATTTGGCTTTCGGTGTAAGGCAGAGCTGTTTCTGGTGTCACTATTGCTACCGCGCCCTGTGCTGCTAGATCTCGATAGCCGCTAGTATAGCGATCCATTGCTAGATCGTATCCAGACTGGTAATGCCTGACTTCATTACCGATATTACCTTGAATAACTCCTAATTTGAGACTCGATTCGATCGAATTAACTAACGGTCGATCGGCTAAATTAGATCCAATCAAATCGAACAAAATTAGCAATCCAACGGCGGTAGTTACATAAGGTAAAGCCTGACTGATTCTGTTACTCACTTTATCGCGATCTCGATGGCGATCGAATGCCAAATAAGCTTCTGCAAGCAAACCATTAACACAGACAATCGCGCCAGTCACCGTCGTTGGCCCCGATAATTGTCCGAGGTGCAGAATATCTAAATTGTGCGGACTTTGGGACATAGCCAGCGATGTCCACCACAAATCGGTGAGGCTATATAATTCTTCTAACCCACACCAGATTACCGTGCCCAACAACACGCGAATAAATGGATTTAGCTGTGGTTTAGAATTAATAAATCTCATCCCGATCGACCAGAGGATAACTAAACTCGCTCCCCACAACGTGACAAAAGTCACACAAAAAATCGCAATTGCTAAACTCGCCACATAAGAAACCCCCATCCAAGTCATCGGATGAATCCCAAATAGCCAACTCAGTCCCAATCCATAGCAGCCAATCCCCCAACAGAATGCAGACACCAACCGCTGCGAACCGGACTTGTGACACATTAGATACCACAGCGGTGCCAAGGCAATCCAAGCCAAATACCAAGCTTCGACTGGGGCAAAAGTTAGCCCCATCAACATACCACTGCCCAACGCCATCGCGATTTCTAAGCGGTTGTCAGTGAATTTTGCGAGCGATTTTTGCAGGGTTAGAAACATGAGGATCTGGATCTCGGTGAGAGTTTAATAGCACGAATCAACTTTGCTAACGATCGACGATGGCGGCGATTGTCGCGATATCAATAGCTAACCGACAACAGATATCCTATCGATACACTGTCAGGAATAGCTGCCAGAGGGAAACTTGCGGGATCGCGATGTCAGGGGATCGCCATTGTACCCAAGCCAAACGGCGGGAATCGATATCGAACTGCTGACGATCGTCAAATTCTTTAGGATTATTTAATTAAGGGTAATTAAGTAAAGGTATTTTCTCACCGATCGCGGCTCTGCGTAACAAATATTAATGCCTGATCGAGCAGCTTCTCATAATCACTATGAGTGAATTATCGGTCGCATCAGTGTTGAAGCCCGTACCATCTAGGTGTTGCTGCCTTGATTCACAGCAATATAGCTCATATAATATCTTTATATAAATAAACATTAAGTCACTAATTTCTACATTACTTTGCTTAACTCCAGCTATAAATCCAGCGAAATCGACGGTACGTGGCGATGGCCACTCCAGGGGACTTGGAGCGTCTTTGCAGCAGCAGCATTTTTAGTATCTGTTCCGGTCTTTATTGAAGCACCGCTAGTGCGGCATTACCCAGTGCTGAGCGTGGTAATGACGATTTTCTGGGTGTGCTTGGGAGCAATTCTAGTGCAACGTCGCCACAGCAAAATGTGGGGCGATCTGATCCTGGGATTTAGCTGGAGTTGGTTGGCTGGAGCAATCTATTGGGGCTGGTTTCGATGGGATCCAGCTATCCATTTGCCGATCGAATCGATCGGTGTGCCCTTTGCGATCTGGGCACTATGGCGCGGGTTTGGTAAAGTTGGTGCTTTATTCTACCTGGGTTCCCTCCTCGGCACGGCGATTACCGATTTATATTTTTATCAAGTTGGCTTGATGGACTACTGGCGACAAGTGATGCAGGTCGAGCCAGCTCTAGCAATGCCTATCTACAGCAAGCGATCGCCCAAGTTCGCACGCCTTGGGGCACAGC
>NZ_JANPGM010000505.1:0-6251 GCF_031423935.1 Chamaesiphon sp. VAR_69_metabat_338 | reverse complement strand
CCAGCGTTGATGTAATTGGAAGTCTAGATGCATAGGGAGGATGGGGAGCAGGGAGCAGGGAACGGAGAGCAGGGAGCGGGGAGAATGAGACAAGACAGCGATCCAAATTAATACAGCATCCCATCAATTAACGGGGGTCTGGGGGTCTGGGGTTCGGAGCGACGCGCGCACGCCTTTGTTTCCCGACGGTTTAGCGCGTCAAGACAACCCCCAGATCCGGGTTCTGTCCCCACTAGGAAAAACGCAGCCCACAAGTGTAGATCGTTTGCCATCAAGCTTAGTACCAGCATTACCCTGAAACCTAAAGCCGCACGATCGGAAGTCCGCTCCCCAATTATGAGGAAAACCCCCAGCCTTTAATCATCCGCACACAGTAAAGTAGATAATATCCCCAGTGAGTTCGCAGAATTGTTACAATACTTAACAGGGCTAAATACTATCACCTCATGAACACCACACCTTCTACTCAGTCTGCACCAGAGATGAATCGAGTCGATGCTCCGTCTAACCAGCCAGTAGCAGCCGTATCCACCGAACTAGTGGCTGATGCAGAAGTTGTGAATTCCCGTAGAGTCAAAGAAATTACCGACGAAACCTGGCTGGGGTACGATCCGATCGCGATCGCGCAGTATTACAGCAGTCAGCCCCTGAAGGTGTTTGCCCGCTTCATTAGTATCTTTTTGCCAATCGTCAATTTCGCATTGGGATTGTGGTTCGATAAAATTACCAATCGTTCCAAACAAAACCTCGGCAAACGTGCCACTCAAATTCGCAGATTGCTGACCAAATTAGGGCCAGCATATATCAAAATCGGTCAGGCACTCTCGACACGTCCCGACCTCGTACCGCCCCAATTTCTAGAAGAATTAGCTCAATTACAAGATAATATTCCCGCTTTTTCTAACGAGATTGCCTATCAATTTATCGAAGAAGAATTAGGCGACCGACCCGAAGCAATTTATGCCGAAATTAGCGATTTACCGATCGCCGCAGCTTCTCTCGGCCAAGTATATAAAGGTAAACTTTGGAGCGGTGAAGATGTCGCGATCAAAGTCCAACGCCCTGGATTAGCAGATAGTATCGCTTTAGATTTGCATGTCGTTCGGACTTTATCAATGTGGGCGCAAACTAATTTTCCACAAATTCGCAGCAATTTAGTCTCGATCGTCGATGAATTTGCCGAACGCATTTTCGAGGAGATGGATTACGAGAACGAAGGACACAACGCCGAAAAGTTTGCCGAATTGTACGGTGGGATGCAAGATATCTATGTCCCCAGTATTTACTGGCAATATACGGGCAGACGCGTCCTGACAATGGAGTGGATTACCGGCACAAAATTAACCAATCTTGAAGCAGTCGCCGCTCAGGGACTCAATGCTACCTACTTAGTTGAAGTCGGTGTCCAGTGCTCGCTCCGCCAGTTATTAGAACATGGTTTCTTTCATGCCGATCCGCATCCAGGGAATTTACTCGCTACCCCCGATGGTAAATTAGCTTACCTGGATTTTGGGATGATGAGCCAAGTCAAACCATATCAACGTTATGGTTTAGTCGAAGCGATCGTGCATTTAGTCAATCGCGATTTTGATGGGTTGGGACGAGATTTTGTTAAGTTAGAATTTCTGACTCCCGATACCGATCTCACGCCGATTATTCCGGCTTTATCTTATGTATTTAATAGTTCCCTCGGCGCGAGTAGTACCAATATTGCCGATCTAGATTTCAAGAGCGTCACCGACCAATTGTCAGGCGTGATGTACGAATTTCCGTTCCAAGTGCCCGCTTATTATGCCTTGATCTTGCGATCGCTAGCCACCCTCGAAGGGATTGCCATTTCGGTCGATCCGGAATTTAAAGTATTGGCAAAAGCTTATCCCTATGTTGCCAAACGACTGCTCACAGATACCGCTCCTGACCTCAGAAACTCCCTCAAAGAACTCTTATTTAAAGATGGTTCCTTCCGCTGGAATCGCTTGGAAAATCTCCTCAACAATGCCCGCAGTAGCGACGAGTACGATCTCAATCAAGTCATCGACCAAACCTTAGACTTTATTCTCTCCGATCGCGGCACCTTTATCCGCGATTATCTCGCCGACGAAATCGTGCGCGGCTTAGATAATTTTGGCAACAATACCCTCCAAAGTGTCACTCACGCCATTCAAAAGGGGATCGGCATGAAGGTACCCACCACCCCTGCAAACGCCCAACCCACATCGAATGGACTCGAACACATCCAGCGGATTTGGGGCATCTTACAGCAGACCAAAGGCTTCGATCCGGCGATCGTTTTACCTCGGATTCCTCAACTCTTGATGAAATCCGAAACCCAATCCTTCGGGCAAAAGATCGCCAGCGGTTTAACCCAAAGAATGGCTGCCCGCTTGATTCGCGAGGTCTTATTGCAAGATGTCCCCGCCGAAGTTGCCGTCCAAGATCGACCTCAACTAGCTTTACCCACTCGCCGCACCATGTCCAAAGTCTAGATCGCACTGTAGAGAGAGTGGTGTTTAAAAGATAAGGATGCTTGCGTCCTAAACAGACAAGTCGATAATTTAGCCCCTGTTCCCTACTCTCTATCCCCTATCCCCTAAAAAGAGCCAATCCCTCGTAAAATAGTTGAGACAAGATCTGCAAAGATTGTCCCTCTATTCTCTAGCGCGCGCAATGACTAGTAACCAGGAAATCTCTTCCCCTATGACCTTCGATCTGGCGGCTTATCTTGCCGAGCGGCAGCCCCAGATCGAGGTAGCCTTGGATGCAGCCATCCGTCCTGGCTACCCGGACACCATTTATGAAGCGATGAGGTATTCGTTACTAGCTGGTGGCAAGCGGCTGCGTCCGATGTTGTGTATTGCCAGTTGCGAGCTGATTGGCGGTAGTGCCGATTTAGTCGTGCCGATGGCTTGCGCGCTCGAAATGGTGCATACCATGTCGCTGATCCATGACGATTTACCGGCAATGGATAACGATGATTATCGGCGGGGCAAGCTGACAAATCATAAAGTTTATGGTGAAGATATCGCGATCCTGGCTGGGGACGGATTGCTAGCCTATTCGTTTGAGTATATCGCGACCCAGACTCAAGGCGTCAGTGCCGATCGAGTGCTTCAGGCGATTGCCCATTTAGCCAGAGCGTCTGGTGCTAATGGTTTAGTCGGTGACAAGTTGTCGATCTCGAATCCGAAGGCAAATCGGATATTTCGGTAGAGACACTCACCTATATCCACAACCACAAAACAGGTGCCCTACTCAAAGCTTGCGTCGTCTGCGGCGCAATTTTAGCCGGAGCCACTGCACCAGAAATCGAAAAACTCGCTAAATTCGCTGACAATATCGGTTTAGCCTTCCAAATCATCGATGATATTCTCGATATCACCGCTACCCAAGCCGAACTCGGCAAAACCGCAGGCAAAGATCTCGAAGCCCAAAAAGCCACCTATCCGAAACTGTGGGGACTGGAAGAATCCAAACGCCAAGCTGATAAACTAGTAGCGGAAGCAAAAACTATTTTGAATGAGTTTGGAGATCGTGCTAAGCCCCTTCAAGCACTAGCCGATTACATCACCGATCGCAAAAATTAATCTAACCACTGGGGATATCGATCTACTATCTGGTTGAACGATGCAAATGCGATCGCTCGCGCTTGAGTGGAATCCCGCTTCACAGCTACGAATGCTCGGTCTGAGCTATTGCTTTTAGTCCTTTCTTCACTTTAGGTTATTTACGTGGTTAGTAAGGCAGCCCCAATTGTTAACGACATCGCTCAAATTCTGGATAACCGGATTTTACTAGTGGCGGTTGCTGCTTGTCTAATCGCTCAAGTCCTCAAACTGATTATTGACGTCATCCAAAATGGTAAATTTAGCGTCAAAGTCTTGACGACTACCGGCGGCATGCCGAGTGCCCATTCGGCTCTAGTTACCGCTCTGGCAGCGGGTGTCGGTGAAAGTTTGGGTTGGAAAAGTGCTGAGTTTGCGATCGCGACTATTTTTGCGATCGTGGTGATGTATGATGCTGCTGGCGTTCGTCAAGCAGCCGGCAAACAAGCGCGCATTCTCAACCAAATGATCGAAGAATTATTCTCTGAAGACCACAAGTTTAATGAGGTAAAACTTAAGGAATTGTTAGGGCATACCCCCGTCCAAGTGATTGCCGGTTCGGTTTTGGGAATTGCAATTAATTGGTTATTTGCCGGACTGCAATAATTAGAGTGGTAAGTTGGCTGAGTGACAATAATCGCTCGGTTCCATCAAAGGATAATCGATTCAACGATCGTAGCAAACTACACGGCAAAGCTAATAATTACATTAAATATAGCCGCGATCTACCCTAAAGATCGACTACAATAAAAGTTGACAATGTTCGGGATCGTACGGTACAAATACAAGAGCAAACTTCCCTCGCGGATTGTAAGAGCCGAGATAGAAAGCAGGCATTTAGCGAGCAGTAATTTTTAATTTTAAGCATTCACACAATTAAATCTTTATCTATGACCCAGCAAGTACTTCACCCAATGGTGAAAATGCAACGTCAAGTCGAATCTTTGGTCGCATCCAAGATTCTCAGTCCGAGCGATCGCATCTGGAAAATTGCCTTTCTCTACGGTGACAAATGGCAACATTGGAAAAATGAATTACTAGATTTTGGTTTCACACTCCAAGATCCCGTCAGCGAACTACTCGAAGTCGAAGCTTGGGATGAAGATTAAATTGAGTAGTTAAGTTTATCGGCTCAGTCTTTTAAAGCTCCAGTCTATGAACGTTTAAGTTTAGCGATCCGCTCGACTATTTTCTGATACTCTACAGTTTTGGCTTGTTTCAAATATAGTTGAGCCGATCGCTCGTAGTTTTCGATTGCTGATTGCTTACGAGCTATTTTAATTAGAGCTTCACCTCGGAGATAGTAAGCAAAAGCATCGTTAGGGGCGATCTTAATTGCTCGATCGAAATCTACTATTGCTCCCCGAACGTCACCCAAATGGTGCCGCGCAATACCCCGACCTAGATAAGAAACTACATGAGTGGGTTCGAGTTGCATCGCGCGATCGTAATCTGCAATAGCTCCCTGCTTATCCTCTAACCTAAGTTTGCTGAAAGCCCGCAATTGATAAGCAGAAACATCATTAGGTTTGAGTACAATTGCCCGATCATAATCTTCGATCGCTCTTCGATAGTCGCCTAAGTCAGCTCGATTCATACCTCTGTGATAGAAGTCGGAAGCCCGGTTGGGATTGATTTGAATTGCTTGGTTCAGATCGACGATCGCTTCCTTAAACTTATGCATATCATGTAGAGCGTAACTCCTACCACTATAAGAGGAATTATCATCGGGCTTACGTTGAATCGCTTGGGTGAAGTCCGCAATTGCTCCTTGGTTATTACCTAATTTGAGCCGAGCGTAACCGCGCATACAATAAGCATAATCATCATTAATCTTGAGATCGATCGCTTGTGTAAAATCAGCAATTGCGGCCTGAGTGTCACCTTGGAAAAACTTAAAACTACCAAAAATGGTATGGGAATAAAGACTTACTAAGGCTCCAACTCCGCACGCGATCGCAATTGTAGAAGCTATGTAAGGATTTAGCTTAGCTTTGGATGCTGACATATGATTTGAAGCAGCTAGCTGTAGAATAGATAATTCAGAGATAGCTTACCCACTTTTGCTAAAATTCGATCTTTAAACTTTGGATTTAGAGGCTTGGTTGGTTAGGGTTCCCATCAATGGTGTCTTGTTTGTAGGTCGTGTCATCCTCGATCTAAGACCGATTGGTAGATGGGAACACAGATGTTAGCAGGGGGTAAGCCGATCTCGATTAGATCGTCGAGCTGCATTTTTGTGCGCACCATTGGATCGATTGCGATCTCGATCCTTAATTTAAAGTTAGACCGATCGATAGCCCCAACCGCTACAGTCAACGCGTTATAATTCTTTACGGACGCCCAATCAATCGTAGCTATCGATACTATGACCAAGCCCATACTCAATAGTTTTTTTGTCGGTCGTGCCCTAGCACAATCTTTGAACGATAAGCTAGGTGAGACTTTGACTTATACGTTGAGCGAACTAGGTAAAGTCAATGCCGAACAAGGTGAAAAACTCCGTCAGTTTACCCAAGAAGTAATCGAGCGTGCAGCCCGCGAGACTAACACCGCTGGTGGGCATACTACTACAGTTAGCTCGACAGGGCAAACTGTTGATATTCAAGAGACAGTTGACGAACTCCGCGCTGAAATCGCTAGACTCAG
>NZ_JANPGM010000504.1:0-6749 GCF_031423935.1 Chamaesiphon sp. VAR_69_metabat_338 | reverse complement strand
GCCCTAGTCAGTCTTTCCCCACCAAAGACATCCTCATATACTAGTTCTTCTTTAATCAGCGGTTGCCCGGTAGCCATCAATTGGCAGTATTCAGCCAATAAACCCGAAGTACGAACGGCAGGAAATACTTCACACAAAGGTCTCCCAATATCTTTGAGAGTCATCCGATTATTTTCGAGTGCTGCCGAATTGAGATAGTCAAATCGGAAGTCCCTAATCTGCCCAGATTCATCGCGAATTGCCGAGAGAATGGCAACGCACTCGCGCATATTGTCGATCGACATCCGAAAGCGTTCTTGGCACTGCGCCAATTGTCGCTTCAGACGGGCGTTGTCGATCGCGTTCCGGATCGCTAACTGCAATATTTCCGGGGTCAGATCGCGCTTAATCAGATAATCTTGAGCACCTAGCTTCATCGCTTGCACGGCAATAGTTTCGTTGCCGTGCCCCGTCATCATCACCACTGGGGGCGCATTGCCATTGTGTTGCGCGGCTAATGCCGTCAAAAACTCCAACCCATCCCCATCGGGGAGCATGTAATCGAGCAAGACTCCATCGATCGACTGGCTTTGGCATAATTCTAGCCCCTCCGCCACTGACTCGGCTTCGATCGGCTGATATGTAGATCTGGAGTCTGCCAACAGAGAGCGACGATATAACTCGCGATCGGCAGCAAAATCATCGACGATCAGTAGTTTGTAAGGTGAACCACTCATAAATTTGAATTAGACCGCAGCCAACTACAGGTTGCTTTTTGTAAAAAGTTAGTTTGTTTTAAAGTTTTTGAGAATATCTGAAAATCCTACCATTTTTGAATGATTTTTTCTATCCGATCTCCAGCAGCGGCTACTTCCCAAAAAATTCAAAATCCGGATGCTGGGCTATGCCCAGCATCCGGATTTACTGCATCTGTGTCCCCCGATCGTCAAGTTTGATGCCCTAGTTAATCTACACAAATATTTAAGATTTCAGTTGCAACAGTTTTATTTGTAAGTAGGATTAACCTCGCGATCGAACTGAATTTTGTGTATCAATTGTGACGATTGAGGATCGCCACATCGTTGGTTAAATTGGTCTGACAATTGCGCTAATCCATCGAACGTTTGGGTTTGGGTGCGAACTATCGAGCAGCAACCTTAGCATTTTGTTGGATCTTCCATAATCCCGCGTAAATGCGATCGAGTGCGAGTAATTCGTCATGAGTACCCGCTTCTACCAATTGTCCGCGCTCCATCACATAAATTTGATGGGCATTGCGAATGGTTGAGAGTCGATGAGCGATCGCAATTGTCGTGCGATCGAGCGTAATTCGATCTAAAGATCTTTGAATTGCTGCTTCTGTTTCGTTATCTACCGCCGATGTCGCTTCATCTAAAATTAAAATTGGCGGGTTTTTTAAAACTGCTCGCGCGATCGCAATGCGTTGGCGTTGTCCCCCCGATAATTTCTGTCCGCGTTCGCCCACGATCGTATCATAGCCCTGGGGTAATCGACCGATAAAATCATCAGCCTCCGCAATTTTAGCCGCCGCAATTGCATCTACTAAATTAGCAGCAGGATTGCCATAAGCAATATTTTCGAGTACCGAGCCGTGAAATAAAAACACATCCTGACTGACTAACCCGATCGCTTTACGCAAATCGGCCAGATGCAGATCTTGAATATTAATCCCATCTAAAGTAATCGTTCCCAACTGGATTTCATAGAGCCGCAGTAACAATTTAACCAACGTACTTTTACCCGAACCTGTCGCCCCGACGATCGCGATCGTTTTACCAGCGGGGATTTTAAGCGACAACTTTTCGACAACATTACCGCGATCGGGATAAGCAAAAGTAACATCCTTAAGTTCGATCTCGCCCCGAACTTGTGGTAAAGAGATCGTGCCGGAATCGATTGCGATTGGCGTATCTAATAAATCCATCACCCGATGAGTCGAAGCCATCCCCCGTTGATAGAGATCTAACGTCTCACCCAATCGCGTTAGCGGCCATAATAACCGCTGCGTCAGATAAATGAGAATACTATAAGTACCGACACCCAATTGACCATTTACAGCTGCAATCCCGCCTAATAGTAGAGTCATCGCAAAGCTAAATAACACCGCCATCCGAATTAACGGTACGAATGCCGCACTGATAGAGATCGCCCGACGATTACTCTGACGATAGGCTTCGCTATCCGCACGGACTCGATCGAGTTCGTAAGCTTCGGTGGTAAAACTTTTGATCGTAGTAATCCCACCTAAATTATTCGCCAGCCGACTATTTAATAAGCCAACTTTTTCCCGCACGTTAGCATAATAAGGTGCCAGCTTTTTTTGAAATAAAATCGACCCGATAATAATAATCGGAATCGGCACGATCGACCACCATGCCAATGCCGGTGCCAGCACGAAAAATACGCCACCGATAACGATCGCATTAGTCAGCACTTGAATGATTTCATTAGCTCCAACATCTAAAAATCTTTCGAGCTGATTGATATCATCACCCAAGATTGCCATCAGATTACCAGTACTTTGATTTTCAAAGTATGCTAGTTCTAATTGTTGGATATGTCCGTAAGCATCGAGGCGAAGATTGTGCTGGATCTTTTGGGAGAGATTGCGCCAGAGATTTGTGTAGACATATTGGGATAGCGATTCTAACACCCACACAATGACAGTAATAATTGTCAGAATTATTAATTGCTGTTCGACATTTTGAATCCCCAATGTCGCCAAGAATGAATCTTGTTTTTTGACAACGACATCTACCGCAATCCCGATCAGAATTTCCGGCGCAACATCGCACAATTTATTAAAGACTGAGGAAATACCTGCTTGCCAAGCATTGCCCCGATATTGGCGTCCGTAGGCTAACAATCTTTGCAGGGGATGCACGTTACTATTCATGGTTAGGAGTTGCTGTACCACCGTATGGGAGTTGGGAGTTTGCTACATATAAGTCAAAAAACAAGACCCCGCACAGTGTGCGGGGTCTTGTTTTACAAAGTTATGAGTTTATGGGCGGCTCATCGAAGAGGGCTATGCCCTCTATTAACTCCCAACTCCCATACGGTGGTACAGCAACTCCTACTTAACCCATTTCTCACCGACGATTTCGGCGAGATCGACGACGCGTTGGCTGTAGCCCCACTCGTTATCGTACCAAGCGATCACTTTGACCATATCGTCACCCATGACCATCGTCAGACTAGAATCGATCGTACAAGAGGCATCAGTGCCCTTGAAATCGCTCGAAACTAGGGGCAACTCGCAGAAGTCCATAATCCCTTTCATCGAGCTTTCTGCGGCTGCTTTGAGGGTCGCATTGACTTCTTCGGTAAAGGTTTTCTTCTCAACGTTGATCACCAAATCGACGACCGAGACGTTGGGAGTAGGTACCCGCAGAGCAATCCCATTGAGCTTACCTTTGAGTTCTGGTAAGACCAAAGCTACAGCTTTTGCCGCACCAGTAGATGTGGGGACGATATTCATCGCCGCTGCCCGCGCCCGACGCAAATCGCGGTGGGAAGCATCCAGCAAGCGTTGGTCGCCAGTGTAGCTGTGGGTAGTGGTCATCGTGCCTTTGACGATCCCAAAGTTGTCATTGAGGACTTTAGCAAAGGGGGCGAGACAGTTGGTGGTACAACTGGCATTACTGATGATGAAATGCTTGTTGTGGTCGTAGTCTTTTTCGTTGACGCCGACTACGAAGGTACCATCTTCATCTTTACCTGGTGCTGTAATCAGCACTTTTTTGGCACCAGCATTGATATGGCGGGAAGCACCAGCATGACTGATGAAGACACCAGTAGACTCGATCACGAGATCGATTTCCCACTCTTTCCAAGGTAAGTTGTCTGGGTTGCGATCGGAGACGCATTTGATGATTTTGCCATTGACCGTAATCGTGTTGTCATCAGCACTAATATCTGCGTCGAACTTGCCCAACATGGTGTCGTATCGGAGCAAGTGTGCGTTGGTGCGCGGATCGGAAGTATCGTTGATGCCTACGACTTCGATGTGGCTATTCTTTCTGCCCAGCCAGCACCGCATAAAGTTCCGTCCGATCCGTCCAAACCCATTAATCGCTACTCTAATCACAGCCTCTTGCCCTCTTGTTCTAAATTTCTAGTTTTATATACCAGTGATAAAACTAGATCGTACCGCAAACTATACACATCTATAACTTTATCGTGGCGATCGCGGTGACTTTTTTTAGGGCTGGGGATGGATCGACTCGATCGAGCTGCCAAAATCAGCTCGAAAACAGGAGTAGCTCCAAAATCTTCACGAACGAATCGCTGGTTGCAGATTATGCTAGAAAGAGTAGTCGATTAGAGGTACCCGATCGTGACTGAAGCAACTCAAACCAAATGTGCTTGTAATCCCTGTCTGTGCAATGTTTCCCTCGAAACAGCAGTACTCAAAGATGGCAAAGGCTATTGTAGTCAAGCTTGTGCCGACGGTCATCCCAACGGACAAGTCTGCGGACGGAGTGGTTGTAATTGCGCTGCCTAGCACCGCAACACCAATTAAATTACTTTCGGCCAGGTAAAAGAAAACGCACTGCCCCGCCCTAAATCTGAATCTACCCAGACGACACCCCCTTGACTCTCGACGATCTTTTGGACGATCGAGAGGCCAACTCCCGAACCCTGATGATTGTCTCGACCCATCAAAGTTTGGAAAATTCCAAAGATCTTTTTGTGGTGTTCTGGGGCAATGCCAGGGCCATCATCGACAACTGTAAATTGCCAAAAATAATCGCGTTCGGTTGCCAAAATGTCTACATTACCATTAGGCCGATCGTGGTATTTAATTGCATTGCCGATGAGATTGGCAAACACCTGTTTTAATAGCAAAACTTGGGTGTGCAATGTGGGTAGATTATCTGCGAACTTAACGTGAAACTCTGACGGTGGATCGATCGTTTCGATAACTTCAGCAACGATTGTACTGACATTGACTGTCATCGCATCGACTTGCTCGCGGCCAACTCGGGCATACTGAAGTAGCCCATTAATCAGCGCGCTCATTTGCAATACTCGCGATTGGATTAAGTCGATTTGCTGCTGATTTTCGGCAGGAAGTTGGCCGTCGAGATCTTTGGATAGCCAGTCAGCGAGATTGCCAATACCGCGTAATGGGGCTTGCAAATCGTGAGAGGCAATACAGGCAAATTCATCGAGTTCTTGATTGCGTTTTTCGAGTAAGTTAGTTGCCACTGAGAGCCGCAAATTGGTTTGCTCGATTTCGATGACTCGATCGCGCAATTGTTGTTCGACAGCTCGTTGTTGGGCGAGGGTCTGCCGGAGATCGACGATCAGCTCTGCTTGTTGAATGGCGATCGCCATTTGAATAGAGATTTCTGCGAGTAAATCGAGTTCGTCTGGGTGCCATACCCGTGGTTTTTTGCAGTTGTGGGCGATCGCCAAACCCCAGACGCGCGGTGCGTTGGCTGGTGAGACATCGCGACACAAGATCGGCACGACGAGTAATGCCTCGACCTGAAATTGTTCGAGCATCTCCACATAACAGGGTGTGAGTTCGGCTGTGTGGATATTGGCGACGATGAGCTGATGTCCGTTGAGGTAGTTGGCCATCGCCGCCGAGCGATCGCCCTGAAAGCAATTTTCCTCGATCGTCCGGCCTAATGCTGGCGACCACTGCGGCAGCACAGATTCAGCGACGATCGTCCCACTCAGATCGGGATGCAATTTGTAGACCATCATTCGATCGCAGTCGAGGAGTGCGCGCGCGCCATCGACACCAGCTTGGAGGATCGCGGACAACTCGATCGAGTGCCCGATCTGAAGCATGATACTCGCGACTAGCTGTTGCCGCCGTTCCTGCCTAGCGATCTGCGCTTGCAGCCGTTGTTCTGTCAACGCACTGGTAACGGAGTCGATCAATCGCTGTGCTGTGAGTTGTCCTTTGACGAGATAGCCCCTGGCACCGCGTTTCATCGCCTCTACCGCTACCGCTTCGCTACCTTGCCCCGTCAACATCACCACTGGCGGTAGCGTCCCCATTTGTGCGGTCAAATCCTGCAAAAATGCCAACCCATCGATATCGGGCAGTAAGTAATCGAGCAAAATTAGATCGGGGGCATTTTTCGTACACCAATTTAGCGCATCCGCACCGAGGGCGAATTCGATCGTGCTGCACCCCAATGTGGGTGACGCTTCCAAATACCGTCGATAAGTGAGTCGATCGGTTTCGGCATCATCGACAATTAAAATCGTACAGCTCGATCGATCGTCATTATCGGAGCTGTCATTTTTACTAGCAGTAGCAATCATTGGCAACCTCACGATCCAGACGATAATGAATATGCCGATCGATCGTTGATGAGACTAACAAATCGCGAACTGGGCACTTGCGACGAACCGCTCTCTACAAATCCTCGGCTCCATCCTGACAGTCAACAAGTTTCGTTCTTCAAGATTGTCTCAATAACAACACTCACCGACGGGGATCGATCGGGTCTTCATCTACTAGCATAAAGCTTTATTTGTGTAACGAACGTAACTTAGGTTTTAGGGGAGAGTTGGGAGTTGGGAGTGAGTAGTTGAAATGCGATCCAGTCCCCCTCCCCCGTCTTCCTGCCTCCCAACTCCCAACTCCCAACTATCAACTATCAAAGAGCTTGCCGATATTCGCGGTTGAGCTGGGCGATGGTGTCGATCGAGATTTCTTTGGGGCAGATAGCAGCACAGGTGCCGGTATTGCTACAAGCACCGAAGCCTTCGGCGTCCAT
>NZ_JANPGM010000503.1:0-3453 GCF_031423935.1 Chamaesiphon sp. VAR_69_metabat_338 | reverse complement strand
CATCTACCGATTCCATTGCATCTGAAGATTATCTTTACTATCGTTCCCAAATTTTGCGGGGAATTTACAATGAGCGGGGAGTTGGCAGTTGGCAGTTGCGGCTGAAATCACGCGGAGGTTTCCTCCGCATGTGTTTCAGTCAAGACAGGGAGTTGGCAGTTGGGAGCGAAAAGTGCGGTCTTGGGCTTTGCCCAAGCGGAGCACCTTTTCAAGACAGCGGGGAGCGGGGAGTTGGATCGTGCTAACCGTAGACCCAGGGTACTCAAAAGGGGCACCCCTAAACATCGATTGTGTAGGAGTGCCCCTTTTTAATACTCAGGAACAATGCTGAGTAATGATATTGTCGAATAGATAGAAGATGTAGACGTTAGGCTAGATCGATCGGCTTGGTTGGTGGGGACACCACTTCATTGGGAAAAGTTCGCCCAAACTCAGCCATCAGATCGTCCATTTCCAGCAACGCTTGCTCGATATCTAGCGACAAAGATTGCAGCGTGGGGTCTATTTGAAACTGGAGTAGGAGTGCGCGTTTGCTGGCAACTCGATCGACCCGTACTTGTAAGTCTTGGACGTCCATCATAAATAATTAAATTAATTGGTAAATTTGCGAGCTACTATCTGAAAATTATCGAGGGTTTCGAGCTGGGTTTCAACTACCGACTCCTAATGCCTCGATCGCCGCGAGGTATTGGGTATCTTGCTGAGTTGCGGCAGCTTCGATCGAAATTTCTGGCGTCGGCACGATTCGATCGGGTGTAATCCCTAGTTTGTGGATATCGTGATGGTTGGGCGTTTCATATTTAGCCACCGTGACTGCCAAACCGCTGCCATTGGGCAGATCGAACAAGGATTGAATTAAACCCTTCCCAAACGTTTTGGTACCGACGAGTGTGGCTCTGCCGTTGTCTTGCAATGCGCCAGCGAGAATTTCACTCGCACTAGCAGTCCCTGCATTTACCAGTACTGCTAAGGGCGCGTCGGTAAGCGCGGTACCATTCGCATCGATTTCATCGATCGCCCCCCGTCGATCGACGGTATAGACAATCGCCCCTTCTTTGAGCCATTGACGGGCGATTTCCACACCAGCTTGCACTAAGCCGCCAGGGTTATTGCGTAAATCTAGAACGTAACCCGTCGCACCTTGCTGTTTGAGTTTGGTAATGTTGTCGCCTAGCTCTTGGGCGGCTTTGGCACTAAATTGTGCCAGCCGCAGATAGCCGATTTTGCGGCCATTTTCGGTGTGCAGCTCGGCGGTAACGGGATTGAGTTCGATTTTTTGACGGATTAAAATTACTTCGCGCGGCGATTTATCGGCGGTTTGGATCGTGAGGCTGACATTGGTACCTTTGGCACCACGCATTTTGACAGCCGCCGTATCGAGGGTGAGTTCTGATGTGGGAACGGCATCGATCGCGACGATCGTATCGTGGGGCAAAATGCCTGCCTGAGCGGCAGGAGAACCCGCGATCGGGGCAATCACCTCGATCGATTTGCTCCCAGGCTTCACGCCGATTTGCAAGCCCACTCCAGATAATTCTCCAGCGGTGTTCACCTTGAGGCTGCGATACTGCTCTGGTCGCAACAGCCGCGTAAACGGTTCATCTAGAGTCGCAATCATTTTAGTAATTGCTTGGTAGGCTGCTTCCTCATTAGGAATTTGTTGCTTGAGCGTGCGATCGCGCGTCAGCCACCAATTTTGATGATTGAAGCTCTCATCGTAATAAGCCTGATTGACCGTGCGCCATGCTTGCAGCACCAATTGTTGCTCTGGAGTAAAAGCAGCGGCTGAGGGGGTGCCCCACAGCCAAAATAGAGCCACTTGCAGACTCAAGATCCAACTAAACCAAAAACTAGCTCTCACGATCGGTACCACTCTCCTTTCGAGGTGTGTTAAATTTTGTTTAGGTAAAATGAGTAACGGTTGACCGAATATTACTAAAGTAAACAATTTTGGGCATATTTGGTATGAGCCGTTTTCGATCCGTCATACTCATGTCTGACAGCGATCCCATCTTACCCAGTCATTATTTCGAGCCACAGGATCTACATCCGACTGGCGTTATAATATATAACACGACATTAGAGAGAAGCACGGCACCCGTCAATGTTTACCAAGCAAGTCACAAATAGTAAAACCTACCAATGGTTTGACGAACGTCTGGAAATCCAAGCACTATCCGATGATATTGCTAGCAAGTACGTTCCGCCCCACGTTAATATCTTCTACTGCCTTGGTGGGATCACCTTAGTGTGCTTCGTCATCCAGTTTGCGACTGGGTTTGCGATGACATTCTACTATTCGCCAACTGTAGCTGATGCCTTCACCTCGGTTCAAAAAATCATGACGGAAGTCAACTTCGGTTGGCTGATTCGTTCCATCCATCGCTGGAGTGCCAGCATGATGGTGTTGATGATGATCCTCCACTCCTTCCGCGTGTATCTCACTGGTGGTTTCAAAAATCCGCGAGAACTTACCTGGATCACTGGCGTAATCTTGGCAGTCCTCACCGTGAGTTTTGGTGTAACTGGTTATTCCCTGCCTTGGGATCAAATCGGTTATTGGGCTGTTAAAATCGTCTCTGGCGTACCCGAAGCAATTCCAGTTGTAGGTGTGGCGATGGCTGACCTCCTGCGTGGTGGTGCTAGCGTCGGTCAAGCAACGCTGACTCGTTACTACAGTCTGCATACCTTTGTCTTGCCTTGGTTGATTGCTGTATTCATGTTGTTACACTTCATCATGATTCGCAAACAAGGGATCTCTGGCCCTTTGTAAATTGAAAGATCGAACGGATGGTGGATTCGGTGTGCGACATCTGGCCATCCATTCTATCTTTGAGACATCAATAGCTAACCAAAATTTACGTCCTTAATAAACTATGTCAACCCTCAAAAAACCGGATCTATCCGATCCAGCTTTAAGAGCAAAATTAGCTCAAGGCATGGGTCACAACTACTACGGCGAACCAGCTTGGCCGAATGACCTGCTCTACATTTTCCCCGTTGTCATCTTTGGCACGATCGGTTGTTGTACTGCTCTGGCAATTCTCGATCCCGCTCTAGTTGGCGAACCAGCTAACCCCTTTGCCACGCCGCTGGAAATCTTGCCTGAGTGGTACTTGTGGCCGGTATTCCAGCTCTTACGCGTTTTACCAAACAAACTGTTAGGTATCGCTTGTATGGCTGGCGTGCCCTTAGGTTTATTGGTAATTCCGTTCTTGGAAAACGTCAACAAATTCCAAAACCCGTTCCGTCGTCCCGTGGCAATGGCAGTTTTCCTCTTCGGCACTGTCTTCACCATCTATCTGGGTATCGGTGCTACTTTACCGATCGACAAATCTTTGACTTTGGGTCTATTCTAAGCTGACTCAATCTTAATTAATCATGCGCTTGCCTATCTAGTTAATTGTAACTAGGTAGGTTTTTTTTCGTTTGCCTGTCTCGTTAGTTATGACT
>NZ_JANPGM010000502.1:0-3385 GCF_031423935.1 Chamaesiphon sp. VAR_69_metabat_338 | reverse complement strand
GGAGCACGCGATTGGCGGCGCGGATCCGCCCGTCGGGGTTGATCAACGCGGCCAGTCCAACAGACTTGTATATACACGGTAGCCCGTTGGGAGAGGCTATGCCGTCTTGACCCAAACACATGCGGAGGGAACCTCCGCGTGATTTGGGTCGCTCCCCCAAACCCCTCCAAAGGGTCGATCTGTGGGAAGCGCAGTGCGATCGCTCTATTCTGGTTTTTAGTTAGAGGTTTCTGGATAAAGAATTCGAGCGAACTTTTGCTTTATCCTCTTTTTTCGCGAAGGAGGACAGGATAGATTAATTGTCAAAACAGATAAGTGTATTTAGTTCACTTCAGTGAACTTTGGCTATTAGCCCGAAATTTATTTCAGGGCGGTTGAGGACTAAGCACCAAAAGGATGTTTTGCTTTTATTGTATGAAGCCATCGTTAGATGCAGGATGGGCTGGGAATGGATTTCGCAATTAAAACCGTTCTGGCTGAAACATCACCACGAATAAATAAGCAGACAGAGCTACAGTCCCTAACCCGAGGATGCCGAGGGCATAGATTTGAGGGCGACTGAAGGTGTCGCCGGTGGCGGCGAAGGCGGCTGAGGCTAGAATGACGTTAAGACAGAGGGCGAGAAAAATGTAGGTGGGGTATTTGCGACGGCTCCAGGTTTGCCAGAGCTGGGCAATATCTGCGGTGGGGAGGTATTTCATGGTTGTTAGGAGATGGGGATGAGCGTATCGATGATTTTGATGGCGATGAAGGGAGCGATGACGCCGCCTAAGCCGTAAATCAGGATGTTGCGTTGAAGGAGTTGGTCGGCAGTCAGGGGTCGAAATTTAACGCCGTTGAGGGCGAGGGGGATGAGAGCAGGGATGATGAGGGCGTTGTAGATGAGGGCAGCGAGGATGGCTGATTCGGGATTTTTTAGTCCCATAATGTTTAGCGATCCGATGCCAGCGGCGGCGAAGATGGTGGGGATGATGGCGAAGTATTTAGCGATGTCGTTGGCGATCGAAAAGGTGGTCAGAGCACCTCGGGTAATCAGCAGTTGTTTACCGATCGCGACGAGATCGATGAGTTTGGTAGGATCGGAGTCGAGATCGACCATGTTGGCAGCTTCTTTGGCGGCTTGGGTGCCGGAGTTCATCGCGACGCCGACGTTGGCTTGGGCGAGGGCGGGGGCGTCGTTGGTACCATCGCCGGTCATGGCAACGAGTTTGCCTTCGGACTGTTCGCGCTTAATTACATCGATTTTGTCTTCGGGGGTGGCTTCGGCGATGAAGTCATCGACGCCAGCTTCTTGCGCGATCACGGAGGCTGTAATCCGGTTATCGCCTGTCAGCATGATGGTACGAACGCCCATGCGGCGGAGTTGGTCGAAACGTTCTCGGAGTCCGGGCTTGACGATATCTTTGAGATAGATGACTCCATAGAGATCGCCATTTTTGCAAATACCGAGTGGGGTACCGCCGAGTCTTGAGACGCGCTCGTAGGCGGCATCAAATTCATCGGGAATATTACCGCCACGCGAGCGCACGAAGCCGCGAATGGCATCGATCGCGCCTTTGCGTAGTTCTACACCATTCGGTAAATCGGTACCGCTCATCCGCGTGCGGGCTGAGAAATCCACGCCTGCGGATTGAGATCGATCGAAATCGATTTTGGCACCCAATTTTTCCGCTAGTTGGACGATCGATTTACCTTCAGGTGTCTCGTCGAAGAGACTGGCTCCCAGACATACCTCTGCTACTTGCTGGGCGGAATAACCGTTGACGGGGATAAACTCATCTGCCAACCGATTCCCGAGAGTGATGGTACCCGTTTTGTCGAGAATCAGCGTATTGACGTCGCCACAGGCTTCGACGGCGCGTCCTGAGGTGGCAATGACATTAAATTGCGAGACGCGATTCATCCCGGCAATCCCGATCGCACTGAGCAATCCACCGATAGTAGTGGGAATGAGGGCAACTAATAAGGCGACGAGGATGGCGATCGAAATTGGTGTTTTGACGTAGTTAGCCAGCGGCGAGAGTGTCGCAACGACGATCAAAAATACCTGGGTGAGAACGGCGAGGAAGACCGTCAGGGCAATCTCGTTGGGGGTTTTGCTGCGTTTGGCACCTTCAACGAGGGCGATCATTCGATCGATGAAACCCTGTCCCGGATCGGCGGTAATCTGAATCGTCAGTTCGTCGGAAACTACTCTGGTACCGCCCGTGACGGAGCTAGCGATATCGGTTCCAGGTTGTTTCAATACTGGTGCGGACTCGCCGGTAATGGCCGACTCATCGACAGAGGCTACCCCAGCGACTACTTCACCATCGGCGGGGATGGTTTCACCGAGGGCAACTTTGACGCGATCGCCCTTGCGGAGTTCGGTGGAGCTAACTTGCCCGATCGATCCGTCAGGTAAAACTTTGCGAGCGATCGTATCCGATCTGCTCGATCTGAGGGTATCGGCTTGAGCTTTACCGCGTCCTTCGGCGACTGCTTCGGCAAAGTTGGCAAAAATCACTGTTGCAAACAAAATGATGGTAATTAAGCCATTTAATACCCGTTGGCGGTTCGGATCGGCAGCTACCGTCCCGAAGATATTTGGATCGATCGTAACGAGTAAAGTAACGAGAGTCCCCACCCAAACGAGGAACATGACGGGGTTGCCGACGGCAATACGCGGATCGAGTTTGGCAAAAGCGTCTCGAATGGCGCGTTTGTACAGTCCAGAGGTGTCGGCTGCTGGCCGCCGTGCGCGGGTGGTTTCGGCTGGCTGTGGCGGGCGAGAAGTAGTGGTTTTCATGTATTTATAGCGATCGTGGATCTAATTGCTACGTTGCTAGCGAGGAGATCCCCTTAAATCTCCCTTTTTAAGCTGCGTTGTATACACAAGTCTGTCGGACTTCGTTTTGAGATCTGAATCCCCCAAACCCCCTTAAAAAGGGGGCTAAAATCCGGTCAAAGTCCCCCTTTTTAAGGGGGATTTAGGGGGATTTCTAGGGTTTTCGCTTCTATCCAGACTTGTGTATACACGGTAGCTTTTTAAGGGGGGCTAGGGGGGATCTTCTAACGTTTAAAACTAATTCTTTTCAACCAATCTCACGCTCCCTTAGCAAGCTGAAAGGCTTCAGCGATCGGCCCTAGAGCCAGCACTGGGAAGAAAGTTAACGCGCCCATGATGACGATGACGCCAGCGGTGACACTGGTAAACAGGACGGTATCGGTGCGGAGCGTACCTGTCGTAAAGGGCACGGGTTGTTTGCGGGACATGCCATCAGCTAGGAGTAATAGAGACACGATCGGGATATAGCGTCCGCCGAGCAAACTCAGCGATGTACTCAGATTCCACCACAGGGCGGTGGGTGCGGGTTGGCTGTCAGCTAATCCTTCAAAGCCGGAA
>NZ_JANPGM010000501.1:0-10185 GCF_031423935.1 Chamaesiphon sp. VAR_69_metabat_338 | reverse complement strand
AGGAAGGAGTAGTGGTATCGGTAGCACTAGGCTTCTTCTTGCTATTGGTCGCTGGCTTTTTCTTGATGCTGGTTGTTGGTGCTTTGGTAGTGTCTTTAGCTCCAGGAGTAGTCGTGCTAGGAGTAGTGGCACCAGGAGTAGTGGAGCTAGGAGTAGTAGTGCTGCTAGGAGTAGATTGCATATCGCCACCAGCAGGGGCGGTAGTGGAGGAAGGAGTAGTGGTATCGGTAGCACTAGGCTTCTTCTCCATGCTACTTGCGGGCTTTTTCTTGCTGCCAGCAGTAGTCTTGTTCGTTTTTTTCTTGGTGGCTTGGGTGGTGTTCAATGCCATTGTCGAAACGTGAGTAGAGCTATGATGAGCCGATGCCGAAGCGATCGAACTAAACAGGCTCAAAGGGGATAAAACCACGGCACTCAAAGCGATCGATTGAATTAATTTATTCATGAAAAACTTGTTAATTTGTAGATGATTTACTAGCAATTCGGCGATTTATATCGCTCGCCGCAAATCAATCATAACACCAAAATTGCGTAGTGGGTCGATACATAGAAAACTCGTATGGATTTTGGTAGCGATCGCTAAAATTATTTATGCGCTGTAAAATGTTCGTCAAATCTGTGACAGCAGTCGAGAAATCGATCGGCAATGTTTGGGCTAGCTCCGAAATGTAAATGAGTATATCCAGCCTGTACCTGGTGCCTACTCCAGCCTTCAGCAGCAAAAACTAAATTCGATTCATACCCCTGAAGATCGCATACAGGAGAGGATGGTAATTCTGTCAGCGTAGAACGATGAAATTCGTGTCCCCACACTCGATCGCCAGCATTAAAGAGCACACTATTTTGTAATGCAGTCAGTTGTCGATAGCCCAAAATTAATCGATTGCCCATCACGGCTGTGGTGGGGAAAATTCCGACCATCGGATAAGATCGTCGTTCAAAATCTATAATTCGATCGCATAAATACATCAATCCACCACATTCAGCATAAGTGGGCATTCCCGCTGTAATCGCTGCTTTCACCGATTCTCTAGCCGCCGTATTTGCCGCTAAAATCTCGGCAAATACTTCGGGAAATCCACCCCCAAAATACAAGCCGCTGACATTTGGAGGCAGTTGGAGATCGACTAAAGGACTCCACTCGACTAATTCAGCACCCAACTCTCGCAACAAGTCGAGATTGTCGGCGTAGTAAAAATTAAATGCCGCATCCTTGGCGATCGCGATGCGTACTTTTGGAATTGTGGCGATGTCAGAACCCGTCCCTAGATCCCAGGAGGGGATCTGGAACACAGGTTTCGCCACGAGTAAAGGTAATAATCGCTCCCAATCGAAACAAGTTTCGCCCACATCGGCAAGTCGGTCGAGTGTCCGATCGAGAGCGGTCAGCTCCCCTGCCGGAGTCAGCCCTAAATGGCGATCGGGCAGGTTCAGGTCATCTTGCCGTCTGAGTACCCCCAAGATGGGTAGATGGAGCGGCAAGAGGGCAGCAGTGAGTAATTCGAGATGGCGATCGCTCCCCACCCGATTGAGAATTACCCCCGCAATCTGAACTTGCGGGTCGAAAGTCCGATAACCATGTGCGATCGCGGCGATCGATCGCGAGGTGCTACTACAATTGAGAATCAAAACTACCGGCACGTTCAATAGCTTGGCAACCTGCGCCGTACTCCCCGCATCAGTCGTCCCCGATGCCCCATCGAATAAGCCCATTACCCCTTCGACAATGGCGCAATCTGCTGTCTGAATATGGCGATCGAAACATTGCCGGACGTAAGTTTCCGAAGTCAAAATCGGGTCGAGATTCCGACAGGCGCGCCCCGTGACATAAGTATGAAACATCGGATCGATATAATCCGGCCCGACTTTAAATGATTGTACCGTTTGCTGTTTGCGCTTAAGCGCGGCAAGTAAGGCTAATGTAACGGTGGTTTTGCCTACACCACTGCGTTCTCCAGCGATCGCGATTGACATGATTTAGGGAATAGGGGGTAGGGGGTAGGGAGTTGGGAGTTGGGAGTTAGTTGACAGTTGATAATTGATAACTGGGAGTCGATAGTGGAACTGTGTTCCCTCTTAGTCCGTGTGCTCCCAGTCCCCCGCTCCCCACTCCTATACGGTGGTACAGCAACTCCCTGTCTTGTCTTGACGCACACAACCGGGAGGGAACCTCCCAGTCGATGCGTCGCTGTCTCGCTATACCGTCGGGGAACAAAGGCGTGCGCGAGCCGCAACTCCCTGTCTTGACTGAAACACATGCGGAGGAAACCTCCGCGTGATTTCAGCCGCAACTCCCCGCTCCGCACTACTTCTCATCCTCAACCAATTGCAACCAGAGCATAAATTCCGTGCCGCGATCGCTACCTGGGGGGGGACTAGTGACGTCCAACTTACCATCCATGTGCGTCACCAACTCTTTGGCGATCGCTAGTCCCAGCCCCGTGCCGGCGATACTACCTTGAGCCTGAACGCCCCGATAATGACGCGTAAACAATCGCTCTAAATCTTGAGGTGGAATCCCTACGCCAGTATCGCGAATACAGATTTGGAGATGAGCTGGTCGTTCTAGCTGGGGTGGTGCCAACCTGGGTTTATGGTCTGATGTTCGATCGATACCCACCGCCGCACCAACCCCAATTAAAGAAGTATTTACCAGCTCGACATCGATATCGACTTCGCCACCAGCGGGAGTATATTTCAAAGCATTATCGATCAGATTGCTCAAGACTTCTCGTAAGGCGGCGGGATGAGCCTGCACTAATGGTAAATCGCGGGGAATATGGGTGTAAAAACTTAAGTTTCGTTCTTGGGCAATTGCTTCGGCAGAATCGACTAATGGATCGAGTACATCGACTAATTGACAAGATTCGATCCGAAAAGCTGCATCGGGAAGTAATAGATTGGCACTCCGATTCGCAATGTCTTCACGTCCGGCTGGCAGGGGTTTCAAGCGATCGCCAGTGCGACTAATTACGGGGATATCGATCGCGCTTTCTAAGTGGGTTAATAATTCTTGTAATCGATCGCTTTCGCGGATGATACTATCGGCAACGCCACGATTGCGATCTTCAAGATTGAGACGTTTGATCAACAACTTACCAAACGTCCGAATTGCGGTCAATGGATTGCGCAGTTGGTGCAACAAATTGTGCATCAAATCTTGTTGCTGAAGCTGCAATTGTTGTTGCTGTTTGAGTTCTCGTGCCAGCCAATTTTGCCGCCGATCGAGAATCCCCGCCAGCGCGATCGTCTGCGCGATATTTTGGATTTCTGCTTCCTCAGCCACGTTCCAAGGCTGAGTTTCCCGCGTCGTCACCAGCAATCCCAAGATCGTCCCTTCTGACACCAAGGGCAACAGGAGTTGGTGACGGTTGGTCGCACTCACATCTGCGGCACTCCGCTCGGTTGGTTTGGGCGGTACTAATGTGGTGATTTGGCGATCTCGATCGCTAGCGAGTTGACGATCGGGATAGGGACATAGATTCGATAGTTCTGCTGTTGTGCTGTTATTTAAGCCTTGTGGCTGGTTCTGAGCGGAGCGAGGTATAGATTCAGTCACCGGTGACTTTCCGCCTGTCTGTGCGCTTATTTCATCGGGAGTCGTCAAATCCGCACGCGCGGCAATTTGCAGCGTTTCCGATCGAGCGGCTTCGGTTTCGGGATAAATCGCCACAGGTAACAGTTTCGACTCGCCACCACTGTCTAATTCTTTAGTCACGTAAACGATACTCAGCGTCGCACCCAAACCATCCGCCAGCAGCCGTAACTGGACGCGACACAAAGCGATGAATTCGGAACTCGCAGGTGTAGACACGATCGATGCTTGGTGGTGATTGGTATTTCGACTGACCCTAACTTCCTATTTTGGCACGATCGGCCAAAGTTGACGATAGTAGCCAATTCGATCGGGAGTGGAACTACCGATTTAGTTAAGATTTATTACAAATATTAAAATTTGCGATCGATAAACGCTCGGTTAAACTTTAGTTTTTCTTTAGGTTATTGGATTTGAGCGGATTAAGGAGCGATTTAGGTGGGGGTTGAGTTTTTAGGATGAAGCGGATAGAATAGCGACGGCTTTTGTAACAGGCATTACATCTGTCTGCACCAAAGAGGAGGTAAGGCGGTTGGCTAGAAGACGCAAACGGAAAAGTCGGAGACGGCAAGAAGGGCGGAGAATATTGGAGCAGGTGCCACAATTCAGCATTGAAAGTGGCGAAGATAAACCTGTGACTGCTGCGCGCAAATATATCTTGTCCGAAGGTATCAATCCACCAGCACTCTTGCTGGTGAAACGCAACGAACACACTACCGATCGCTATTTCTGGGCGGAAAAAGGTTTATTTGGCGCACAATACGTCGAAGAAAACCATTTTCTATTCCCCAGTCTACGCTCGTTAGAGCCAGAAACAGAAAGTCAACAATTAGTAACTGCTGGCAGCAGTACCTACTAGTTTGCTAACTTTCCGAACATAAAATCTCTATTTTTTGTAGACCAGCACTCTGGGGCGATCGCCTTGGAGTGCTTTTTTATTTTATATCTTCGTGGGCACTTAATTGCAGCGCGGATTGAAATACAGCTAATTCGTCTCGATGTCCGCTAATTTCGATTTGAGTTGGTGCAGTCTCTTCAGTTGCCGCTTTGACCCGCAGGCGCACTTGTTCCGTCCGGGTCGATCCTGTCCAATAAAACCAACCCGCCAAAGGTGCTACTAGTAGCAACCCCAAAAATAAATTACCGATATCCGGCAACGCCATCGCCAATACTAGGGCTAGACACATCGAGCCAATCGCCGCTAACCCAGTCAGCAATACTGCCAAAAATACGCTCGGACGTACCAATCCTTCAAACGTAATAATATCAGTCTCGCGATCGACCGCCGCAATCCGATACGCTCGCTCTTTAAAATATTCCTCCAAGCGCGGCAATAAAGCAGCTTCCGAGTCATTAGTCTCTAAAATCATCTGCTCGATCCGATCCTTAGTCGAAGCCCGAATAAAGAAAAACAAACCCACCGCGAGCAGGAGGGTGAGGATGAATGTGGAGGTGATGACGGTGGTGTTCATTGAGGAGTGGGGAGTTGGGAGTGGGGAGTTGGGAGTTGCGGCTCGCGCTCGTCGGGTTCCCCGACGGTATAGCGAGACAAGACAGGGAGTTGGGAGCGGGGAGCGGGGAGCGGGGGGACGAGATAAAAGGGAACGCAGTTCCACTATTAACTGCCAGCTATCAGAGATCGACTATTTCCTAAAGCCTAAGACCTAAAGCCTAAGACCTAAAGCCTACCCTCTACCCTCTACCCTCTATCCCCTATCCCCACATAAGCTTGCTGATGCAAACCCGTGTAGATTTGAGTGGGTCGAAAAATGCGATTTTCTTCGAGTTGTTCGTTCCAGTGTGCCAGCCAACCGGCAACTCGTGCGATCGCAAATACTGGTGTAAATAAATCGGCGGGGATACCCATTTTGCGGTAGACCAAGCCGGAATAATAATCGACATTGGGATAAATGCCGCGCGGCCCTAAATGTTCTTCTAATACGCTCTCCAATTCTAGAGCGATGTCATAATAAGGATCGTAGCCAAATTTCTGAAATAGTTGCTCGGCCAAATCCTGAAGAATCATCGCACGCGGATCTTTGACCCCTTTATAAACACGATGCCCGAATCCCATAAATTTGTACTTGGGATCTGAAGCCAGACATTGCTCGACATAGGGACGCACATTAGCTACAGTACCGATCTTTTCGAGCATTAAGATTACTTCTTCATTGGCACCACCGTGGAGGGGGCCAGCGAGGGTACCGACCGCTGAAGCGATGACTGTATATGGATCGGCCAAGGTCGATGCCGTCACCCGTGCCGAAAAAGTCGAAGCATTCATCGTATGCTCGGCATGGAGGATCAAACAGACATCCATCACCTTGGCGACGATCGGATCTGGCTCTTTTTCGGTCAACATATAGAGAAAGTTGGCCGCATAATCCAGATCGTCGCGCGGCATCACCGGATCGTTACCCTTGCGCATTAGTTGAAATGCCGCCACCATCGTCGGAATTTTGGCGAGTAATCTAATTACGGCTTGACGGGCGTAGTGGCGATTGGGTAAGGTATGTCGCGAGTAAAATAGCCCCAAACCGGCAGCCGAAGCTTGGAGCGCGTCCATCGGATGTCCGGTTTCGGGAAAACATTTCATCATGTCTTTAATCCGATACTTGATCCGGCGATGGGAATAAATTTCGGTGGCAAAGTCAGTCAGTTCGGCTTGAGTGGGGAGTCTGCCCCAAATTAGCAAGAAGGCAGTCTCGACAAAATTACTGTTGGCCGCCAGTGATTGGATGGGGATGCTCCGATACTCTAACACCCCTTCTTTCTCACCACGATCGGTTGTTTGGATACCGACATAACTGATGCTCGATTTGGCAGCAGGCACCCCCTCTAATCCAGGTCTGTATTCAGGTTTGCGATCGCCTTCTGTCATAACAATGATGAATGAGCTAGGTTACTGTTAATTAGCTGGTATCACCATAATACCTTGTTGGGGGCAGGGGATAGGGGATAGAGGTTATCCGTGTCAGGGCTACCGCACTTGTTGCGGATTTTGTAGCTGACCACTTGAGCTGATGTAGGCATCCAAGTGACTTGACGATCTCGATCGTCAAATCCAGCTCCAGATCGACGATCGACCTCATGAAGGCATATTAGTGCTAGAGTGCTGTAAATTTGTCCGCTCGAATTCAACAATGGCGCAATACAAGCACGTTCGCGCAGCGTCGGCTTGCCGAATCGATTCTTTAAATTCTATATCCAATCGCTGTACCGCTCGAAAGGAAATACAATCAAAAACATTCAAATCCACAACGATGAGGATTTGGAAATCGATTTGATGTTTATCGGCGATCTAGCTAAACAGGGATGGAAAGAGCAAGATTTAGGATTATTCGACAGGTTGATGCAAACTCATCCGACGATGATAATCGAGCATTACAGCGGTTATTTAGAAGGTGTAGATGTTGATGATTGCATTACGCGGAAAAATCTGTATTGGCGATATCAGCGGAAGGAATTAATTAAAGCTGCTAAATCCGAGCAGAACTTGACGAATTCTCAACAATTGCCAAGATCGGATATGGCAAAAATCGATTTAAACAACCCGTTTACTTGGATTTTGACTGTTAATTGTGGCAAACAGATTCTAAAAGACTGCGCGGCTCAAGTTCACCCTGAGTTTGAGCCAGGGGTGTATCTGTTGCCAAATCAGTTAAGGATGGGAATTGTCATTATCGAACAGCTAGAAGATCTGCCAGAACATTTGTGGCTGAAGATGTTGGGTAATCGGGAATCTGCCCGAAGGGCGTTCAGAGGGATCGACCAGTTGTCGTCACCAGAGCGAACTGCTAGAAATGATATAATGGCGGCATGTTTGAAATACTGTGTCTATCTCAAGGATCTAGCTACTGATAGTTTAACTCCAGAGGAGAGTGAGTTTATGAAGACGATGGAAGAAATCGATGTTTGGTATGAGACTCAAATGAATCAGGCCGAACTCAAAGGCGAGCAGCGTCAAAAACAAGAGATCGCGCTCAACATGCTTCAAGAAAATATTCCCTTGGAAACGATCGCGAGAATTACCGGATTAACAGTCGAACAACTTCAACAACTCCAAACTGAGCAAGAAAAAGATCGATCGAATTAAGCACAACTAATATGCTCGATCGCGGAAGTAACCGCACTCACAATCGATCTAATCTTACAACCGATCGCACCGCACCTCATCGATCGGGTAGTAGAGCTGTAGGTTGGGTAGAGCAACGCGAAACCCAACACACTCAACCAAAATTTCTTTCATTCATTAGACGATGTTTGCGTCGGCCTGCATTGCTCCAGAGAAGATCCGAAGAAAAGACGTGTCGTTAGACGGGAACCGCTCCCGATAACAACGGGAAGGCTTCACCAACAGCACGATTGCAGTCGCTCCTCGCTCCTAACCTACCAATCGCAAATAAGCCGTAGCTAGCGCATTGGCGTCGCCGACGTTGCCGGGGAAGAGGACGACGGGGAGATTGGGAAATTGGGGATGATTTGGTGGGGTGACGATCGCCGAGCAGCCGGGGAGGATCTGGCCGATCGATCGGGCGGTGGTGAGGGCTAGACCCTTGCTGAGGGTGTCGTTAGAGGTGATACCACCTTTGCTAATTAAGAAGCCGATATCGGCGGGTAGAGCGCGAATTACGTCCATCAGGAGTGCGGATACAGCTTCGCCAAATTGGAGTCGGGCTTGGGTGCTATTGAAGGCGAGTTCTTGACGACTGGTATAGATGGCGGGGGTATCGCCAGCAGCATGGATGTTATTGACTCGATCGACGATTGCTGCCAATAATCCGGCTCTAATCGTCGCATTCTCGCCCACTAATTGGGAAATATCGATTTCGATGCCGACAATTCCTGGTGTCGCTAGCAGTTGGGTTAATTGATCGGTGGTTTTTTGGACGTGGGAACCGATAATAATTGCGCCCGGTTTGCCATTGCGGACGTATTTAGACATCTCGGCGGCGGGAATGGGTTGCGGCCCTAGTTGCGCGAGTGAGGTGAGGATGCTGGCACCACTGCGAAACAGGAATTTCTTACCTTGTTGGACTGCCGCGAGGACATCGGCGGCAAAAAGATCGAAATCCGATTGGCGTTCGCCATCGACGACGCAACAGCGATTGCGCTCTAATTGCAGCAGTCGTTCTAGGCTGCCGCTGCGGATTTCTGGGAGTAAAAACTGCACCACGCGCTCGGCAGGAATATTGCCCTCGGTCTTTTCGGCGACGTAATCGGGCAGATAACTATGATTGAAGGCAAAGACTGAATCGCGGGCAAATTCGGTCTTGTGGACTGGGGTTTCGACCCCATCAACTAAGAGATAATGAATGCTATCGCGGGTAATTCGCCCCCCTTCAAAAAAGGCAGGCATTAGGAAGTGAGCGTCAAAACCGCCTAATTCTGCGGCAATGACATCAGTTTCGATCGGGTAATGTCCGCGCAGGGTCGAATCCGATCTACTTACTACCAAAAAATCGGTAATATTGGTCTGGGCAAGGGCGATTTTCAAGTTTTGGCACACCTCGCGCGTGACGGCGGCAGCTTGTTTGGCGGGGAGCGCGCGCGTATTAGTCAAAATAAAGAAGATGGGGACTTCATCCATCAACCCAATTTTGAGAGTTTCCACATCCCACCTAGTTAGTAGCAGACAACTATGAACTGTTTGCGACCCAGTGGGGTCATCATCGAGGACAATTATTTTGGATCGATCTGTCATAGTTGTGAGGTAATTGGAGATATCTGCCTGTGTCATCAATAATAACCAACTTGTTTACCGATCTTCACTCGATTGTGCCAGATCGCCATCTTATCGAGCCACAAATTGCCACTCAAGTTCGATCTCCAGAACTCTAGCCAATAACATGTTAAAAAACTTATGGTATGCCGTTGAGTTTAGTAATGCGATCGGCACCAGCCCCACATTACTAAAAATCCTCGATCGAGAATTGGTATTGTATCGTACTGCAAATGGACACATCCACGCGATCGATAATACTTGCGTCCATCGCGGTGCCGCACTAGCCAATGGTCGGATTGCCAACGACTGTATCGTGTGCCCCTATCATGGCTGGCAGTTTGACACCGATGGAACTTGCCAGAAAATTCCATCGCTCTTACCGACGGCCAGCATCCCCAAGTCAGCAAAAATGACTACCTATCCCGTTCGGGAGAAATACGGATGGATCTGGCTGTTTTTAGGCGAGGGCGAAGTGGGAGAATTGCCAGTAATTCCCAACTTTCCCGATGTTGAATCTCCAAAGTTGCGATCGATTCAAGGCGAGTTTCATTGGCATGCTAATTACGAACGCGTCCTGGAAAATGGGCTGGATTTTGCCCACGCACCGTTCGTTCATGCTGGTGCTTTTGGCAATCCCGATCGACCGGAAATTCAAGACTTGAAAATTGAGAATTATGCTGGTGGGGCGAGTGCCACAGTTTACCTGGCCGCCACGCCACCCAAAGGTTTATGGCGGTTGCTCGTGCGGGGCGAACGCGCACCCATTCAGACCAAAACGGGATTTTTCTTACCTAATCTGACATTTTTAGAAGTTTATTTGCCCTTCGGACAATTAACAATTTGGACGGCACATGTTCCCGTCGAT
>NZ_JANPGM010000500.1:0-6891 GCF_031423935.1 Chamaesiphon sp. VAR_69_metabat_338 | reverse complement strand
TTTTTCAGATGTCGTGTTAATATGCGATCGATTAACTCTAAATTGTGGGATTTTATCGCGCGACGAGATACCATTTATTGCTAAATAATTCGGTGGGATCGTATGTTTGTTTGAGCTGAAATAGTGTTTTGAGTTGAGGATACATTTGGTGAATTTGCGATCGACTATAGTAGCCGCGATATGCCAAATAAAACTTACCATCGATCGTCTGGAGATAGTCCATCATCTGGCGCGTAAATCTCGTCATCTGAGCTGTTCCCGTTTCAGCTTTGGGGATTTTGTAATAAGACACAAAAGCGTACATATCCGTATGCGCGTAACTAACTAGAGCTTCGGTATCTGGTTTGACTTTGCGAATCGTGACATTGAGTAATTGCATGTCATGAGTTAGCAACATCTTGCGATACGCTGCTATAAATTCCGGTACCTTCGCTACGGGAATAAAATATTCTTGCAGAACATCAGTTGTTTGCGGATCGTTGAGCTGGAGCGTCCGAAATGGAGCCGCCATCGCGGAATTACGAGTAAGTTGGGAGGGATCTAATCTCGAACCGATTTGCTGTTGCATAAACCAGCGAAATTGCCTGCCCCAATTATTAGCGCGAGAAGTGCGATAGACTAATTTGCGCAACCAAATACTATTGTCGCCACTAACGTCATCTACAAGTTGGGGATTAGTTGGAACTTTATCGAAGTAATAAATTTGGGCTGCTTTAATATAGTTATCTCGATCGATCGAAACTTGAGCTTCGATCGATTCCAAGTTCGATCGCTTAATTTGGGCTTCCATAAAGTCGATCGCCTGCTCGATCGGTTTGTGGACTACGGTATATTTATAAGTAGAATTTGGCTCGGTTTTGAGGACGACATTAGTAATAACGCCAAACAAGCCCATCCCGCCAATTGTGGCGCGAAATAATTCGGGGTTTTCGGTGCGACTGCAATTAATTTCCACACCTTGGGCATTTAAAAGTTTAAAGGAAACCACACTTTCAATCAGCGAACCAAAGCGCGGATCTTTGCCATGTGCGTTTACCGACAACGAGCCACCGACACTAAAAATATTCGAGTCTTGCATCACCCGCACGGCGCGTCCGTGTTTGCCTAGCTCACGCTGAATCTGCTGCCACGTCGCACCGCTGGCGACTGTCACCGTCGTGTCGGCGTTGTAAATGACGCGATCGAATTTTAGTAAGTCCAGGTGCAGCGAGTTGGGAGCGGCAATTTGTCCGCCCATACTATGCCTAGCTCCCGACATCGATATTTTATGCCCCGTCCGCTGGGCGGTGGCAATCAGGTGGCGAATTTCATCCACAGACTGAGGTTGATAGATGGCGGCGACTGGGGTAGGTTCGAGCCTGCTGGCATCAGTTATCGTCGCGGCGCGGAATTTATCGCGAGAAATATCTGTAAGTGCTGGAGCTAAGGTAAGCTTAGTGTCGATCGGGGGACGATAATATAAATCCTCAATCAGCCAGCGATAATTATCTCGATCCCATACCAAAAATTTCAGCGAGATTAGCCCTGCTATCGATCCAAACAGTAATATTGCTAACTTTTTCGTAACTTTTTTGCGGATTTTAGCGATATTTAGCGATCGAATCATCACATTGCAGTCGGGAGAAAATTGACGAGCTACGATCTGTAGCAAGAATATCGTAGGGTGCGTTACGCTCCGCGATAACACATCAAAGAGTAATAAATCTTATAAATCATTTGCGATTGTCATATTAAAGCATTACCCACCGAGATCGATCGCTAATTTAGATTTGAAAAAATATTCTGGCGGCATCGCAATCAGCTTGAATTTGACTGGTAAGTGCTGCCAGATCGGGGAATTTTTGTTCGGAGCGCAAGAATTGATGGAGATAGATTGTCAATTGCTGTCCGTACAGAATACCTTCCCAATCTAGTAAATGAATTTCTACAGTCGTATTGACACCATTTACCGTCGGACGTTTGCCGATATTCATCACGCCAGGTAATTGTTGTTGTGTGGGTGTATCGACGCGCACGCAATAAACACCCTGACGCGGCAAAAACTTTTCGGCTGGATATTGCAGATTGGCAGTCGGAAAACCGATCGATCGACCGATTTCTTGCCCATTAATTACCGTCCCGAAGATCGAATAATAGCGACCTAATAATTCTTGGGTAAGTTTTAAATCTGCTGCCAGTAAAGCCGCTCGAATTCGCGAACTACTAATCCGACTATCGCCATCGATTTCCAACGGTGCGATCCGCGTGGCGATACCAATTGCTGCTGTGAGATCGACTAAATCTGTCGCCGCACCAGCACGTTGATTGCCGAACCGAAAATCCTCACCCACGCTGACAAGTTTAGATTGCAATCGATCGTGTAAAATTCGATCGACAAATTCCGGTGGCGATAGTTTTACTAACTCGCGATCGAATGGTAATAAAACTAGTTGCTGAATGCCCAGTTTTTCTAAAATCTTCGCTTTTTCCTGTTGGGGCGTCAGGAGTTGGCGTTGTTGTCCGGTAAAATATTCCTGCGGATGCGGGTCGAATGTCACCACAGTTTTGTAGACACTGGGATCTTCCCAATCTAAAACAGGTTTAATCACCTCTAGATGACCCCGATGAATGCCGTCAAAGTTACCTAGCGCAATCGCTGTTGGGGTTAATAGATTGTCAAGAGATGATTTTATCTGCACTGTGTTTGGCTACTATCTGGCGATCGCGAGATGATTTTTGACGATCGAAGCTGAATAATTGAAACCGATAATCGAACAATAGTAAGATTGGATTGGCAGGGATATATTGTCAGCTTAATTTCCCAATCCCGTAATATGCTGCAAAATCATATCGATCTTCCCTTCAATATTATCGACTTTCCCTTCAAGTCTGGCGATATCTCCTCTCATCGCATCAGATTTATCTTGAAGTTCGTCTAGCTCGTCATAGACTTGCCCAAAAGCTTCATCGATGCTTTTCACTGGCATTTGAGTCGCTTCTAGACGTTGGATTGGCCAATCCATTTCGCGGACTCTCTGCCTGAAATCTCGATCTGGTTGGTTTGATTCGGGTGAGCTGGTCATAGCAGTCGATATTTTAAACCCTTCTCTATTTTCTCATTATTTTCTCTCAAGTGCTTGTACCGATTGCTGCTAGATCCTAATTTCTAAACATCGCATCGGCAACCCGACTGACATCGACCATTTCCGCGACATCGTGAACGCGCAAGATATCCGCACCCCTGGCAATCGCCGCACAGCAAGCGGCTGAAGTGCCCCACAAGCGACGTTCTGGGTCGGGTTGGTTCAAAATCTTGCCGATGAAGCTTTTGCGCGATACACCGACTAATAGGGGAAGATCCAGGATCTCGAACCTATCTAAATGGCGAATAATCTCGATACTCTGCTGATATTGTTTGGCAAACCCAATCCCCGGATCGAGAATAATCTTAGCTCGATCGATCCCAGCATTCACCGCTCGATCGATCTGCATCTCAAAGAAGGCTAAAATCTCACCGACGACATCATCATACTCGGTCATCTGCTGCATCGTCGCTGATGTCCCGCGCATGTGCATCAGCACATAAGGCACCCCCAGTTGCGCGACTGTCTCAAACATCCGCTCGTCAAATTGACCCCCAGAGACATCATTGATAATATCCGCACCCGCTTCTATTGCCGATCGAGCAACGCTGGCTTTGGTAGTATCGATCGAAATGGGAATATGCTGAGTATCGGGATGTTGGCGCATCCCCTCAATTACCGGAAGCACCCGCGCTAACTCTGTCGCTTCATCTACAGGCGTCGCTCCTGGTTTGGTAGATTCACCGCCGATATCGATGATATCCACACCCGATCGTACCATCTGGATTGCTTGCGCGATCGCGGCATCCACCGTCGCAAATTTCCCCCCATCGCTAAAGCTATCGGGAGTCACATTCAAGACTCCCATAATATAAGTGCGACTCCCCCAATCAAAACTTTTACCGCCAATAGTTAATGCTTTAGGCATAGAATCCACCTGTGTTTGAACAAAATAAAAGTATGTTGACACAAGTTAGCTCGATCGAACATAATTCCGCATGCTCTGAGCCTACAACAGAGCGACACCGGATCGGTTTTCAAGTCATCAGGCTTGTAGCGACATCATTCATAATTTAGATGCGATTGGGTTAAAATAGAAGAGGAAAGTTCCTTTGATTACTTTGAGCCGATGTATGATGCTCGATCTTTCTCTCAAATTTAATGAAAGCTATGCTGCTTTTCAAGCAAAGCCTTCCGATCTGGATAGCTTGGACAGCTCCGTTCATCCATATTCCCAATGGCAGGATGAAGGAGACAAGCTTTACGAGCGCGGAAAATATGAAGAGAGCATTAAATATTATGAACGTGCTTTAGTAAATAAGTCAGATGAATATCGGATTTGGAATAAACTTGGCTTATCGCAAACCGCACTGAAGCAATATCAGCAAGCTATATCTAGTTTTGAGCAGGCGATCGAAATCGATGGAGATATATATGCCGCTTGGTATAACAAGGGTAATGTATTGCGCGAGTTAAAGCATTATGAGGATGCGATCGCCAGCTATGACAGATCGTTGGATTGTCAGCCAGCGCAACATAAAGATTGGATTCTGCATAATAGAGGGCTTGTTTTATGGGATTTAGGTCGCTTTGAGGAAGCGTTGAATAGTTTTGACTTGGCGACAGGTGATAATCCTAATAACTTTCAATCATGGACTAATCGAGGTATTATGCTATCTTATCTTAGCAGAGATCGGGAAGCACTAGATAGTTATAAGCAGGCAATCTCGATCAAAGCTAATGAGTTTATTATATGGGCTAGCCAAGCAACAGTACTTACTAAATTAGGCGATCTTGAAGCAGCACTCAAAAGTTGGAATAAATCGGTTGAACTAGAAGATTGGAATGATAAATTATGGAACGATCGAGGCGTAGTTCTTTATAAACTAGGTAGATATTCAGGAGCACTTGAAAATTTCGACAGGTCTATAGCTCTCAATCCCAAAGAAGAAATTGCATGGTTTAACAGAGGTAATGTACTACGTATATTGGGTCGTTTTGATGAAGCACTTGCAAGTTACGATCGAGCTTTAGAGCTTAATCCAAAGTGTGATACTGTTTGGGTTAATCGAGGAGTTGTACTGGCAGAACTGCATCGATTTGACGAGTCAATTGATAGCAATGAACGAGCCATCGATCTAAATCCAAACAATGATAGTGCTTGGAATAATCGAGGTTCCGATCTGTATACTTTGGGATTGTATCAAGAAGCTCTTGATAGCTTCGATCGAGCTGTTGGCCTGAAATTCAATAAATCATTATATTGGGCTAATCGAGGTAATGCCTTACGCGAGTTGGGTCAACTTGAAAATGCATTAGCTAGTTACAATACAGCCTTATCGATCGATCCAGCCTATTCTCAAGCTCAATCTTGGTACGGTAATGTCCTTAAGGATATCGAGCAGAAAAATGCAGAAAGAATTGGAACGTTAAGCAAACGAGAACAACCGTCAACTCATGTTTCTATATCATCGATAGAGTCAGATCGATCTTCTACAGATATAGTTCGTACTGTCGATCGAGATGGTAACATGTTTGAATATCATCTCAAAGATTTATATCCAAATGAAGAATCTTACCAATATACAACTAATCAATCGAAACTATTTGCAGAGTGTCTGCCAGAATTAATCGCAAAATATGGCGGACATTATGTTGTCTTTGAAGATGGAAAAGTTATCGATAAAGATGAAGATGAAGATGTTTTACTAGAGCGAATCTGGAAAACTGATTTTATCAAAGAAAGAATGGGTGTTGACGGTCATGGTATATATTGTCATTTAGTTCCTGCTCGACGATCGACTCCATAATGCCCAGTAATTTTTCTTACACTAGAGTTGAAGGTATTTCTCCAATTCCTATTCTGAATATCTATCTTCAAAATCCGCTCGATCCTGAATTATCGATGGATTTTGACTTTGCAATTTTAGACACAGGTTCGGACATTACTATTATTTCTTATGAAATTGTTTCTAAACTTCAGCTTAGGCAGATCGACAACCAAAAATCTATTCCCTTTAGAGGACTAGGTAGAGAAACACTAGGTATTCCTTATCTCATCAATCTTAGTTTTGACGATCGAGATTATGCTAGATCGAAAGTATTCGCTGTTCCAGAGGATATTTTACAAGGGGAGGCGATTATTGGGAGAAATATTCTCAATCGTCATTGCATCACTTTTGATGGACGCAAATTAGTATTTACGATCGACTAAATTGAATATTGCAACTAATATTGTATAATTTTAATTCATCGGACGAGCCAAATTTTTAAACTTGGTTAAACCAGGATCGAAAACTAATTTTACTACTCCTGTCGGGCCATTTCGATGCTTGGTGATAATCAGCTCTGTGATATCTCGATCGGGCGTATCGGGATTATAATAAGCATCGCGATAGAGCATAATAATTAAATCGGCGTCCTGTTCGATCGATCCACTTTCTCTCAAATCTGACATCATTGGACGCTTATTATTTCTCGCTTCAACGCTGCGACTTAATTGCGATAATGCAATTAATGGAACTTGTAACTCCCGTGCTAATCCTTTTAAACTTCTGGTGATTTTAGAGATTTCTTGAACGCGATTATCGCCGCCGCCTTCCATCAATTGGAGGTAATCGATCATGATCAATCCCATGAGCGCCATAGATTGCCAAAATGATTCGCCTATGGGGCGCAGGGTACGCACGGCCTCTTCCAGTTTTTTCTGGGCACCGAGCAAATTCCCTGCCGGTAAATCACCGGTAAACCCCCAAGCGAAGAGCACGAATCCCTTATCGACGGGATTGGACGTTCTATCAAAATACTCATGAAGAGCAAAAGATCTTGC
>NZ_JANPGM010000499.1:0-4717 GCF_031423935.1 Chamaesiphon sp. VAR_69_metabat_338 | reverse complement strand
ACTATTCAACTCTGGCAACGCACGTAGCCAAGTCACCAGAATCTAGTGTCGATTTTTACGGTAGATCGAGCAGTTATTTTTAATATTACTAAATTCGGTAAATTGACTGTTTAGAGATGACCCAAAATAATGCTACGCTTTTGTGCGAAATCATCAGTAACGATCGCGTACTTGTGATTTCGATCGCATTGCCAGCTGTAAATCGACAGGCATCTGAGTTGCCGATCTTCACATTTTAAGGAATAATACTGAGAACGCTAATATTAAAAGTTTAAAGTTTTTCGATCGAAATTAAATCTCCAAATTCTAAATTATGCGAATTCTAGTGACAGGTGGTGCAGGGTTTATTGGTTCGCATTTGCTCGATCGCCTGATGAAGGAGCAACACGAAGTGATTTGCTTGGATAATTTTTATACTGGAACTAAAAATAATCTCCAAAAATGGGCCGGTCATCCCAACTTTGAATCGATCCGTCATGACATTATCGAACCGATTAGTCTCGAAGTAGACCAAATTTATCATCTGGCTTGTCCGGCCTCGCCAGTGCATTATCAGTACGATCCGATCAAAACGATGAAAGTCAGCTATCTGGGCACATCTCATATGCTCGGACTGGCCAAACGTACCAAGGCGAGATTTCTGCTCGCATCTACTTCCGAAGTCTACGGCGACCCGGACGTCCATCCCCAGACCGAAGAATATCATGGCAATGTGAATACGATCGGGATCAGATCTTGTTATGACGAGGGCAAGCGGATTGCGGAAACTCTGAGTTTTGACTATCATCGCCAACACCAAGTTGAGATTCGGGTCGCGCGGATTTTCAACACTTATGGGCCGAGAATGTTGGAAAATGACGGTCGAGTTGTGAGTAATTTCATCGCTCAATCCTTGCAGGGAAAACCCTTAACTGTTTATGGTGAAGGCACTCAAACTCGGAGTTTTTGTTATGTCACCGATTTAGTGGATGGTTTGATGAAATTGATGAATGGCGACCATATTGGGCCGATCAATCTAGGTAATCCTGAAGAATATACCATCCTCCAACTGGCCGAAAAAATTCGCGACAGGCTCAATCCAGGGCAGGAAATTAGCTTTAAACCATTGCCTCAAGACGATCCTCGCAAGCGGAAGCCAGATATTACTAAAGCGAAAACGCTCCTCAACTGGCAGCCACAAATTTCGCTCGATACCGGATTGACGGAGACAATCGCTGAATTCAAGCAACGTTTGGCAATTTAGGCGGACGCCGATAACTATTGCCGCGCAGTAGCAGGCAATGCTGCGCACTCGATCGAATTTCAATTATTGAATAGGTTCCACACCATCATCTTGGGGGTTAATTAAAAATGCGTGTTTGTACGATCGGAACTGGTTATGTTGGCTTGGTAACAGGAGCTTGTTTGGCACACATCGGTCACGATGTGATTTGTGTCGATAACAATCCCGACAAAGTCGCGCTGATGAAATCTGGTCAATCGCCAATTTACGAACCAGGCTTAGCCGATATCATGCGCTCGGCGATGGCTACAAATCGCTTGCAATTTACGACGGATCTAGCCGCAGGCGTGGCACATGGGGAAGTCTTATTTATTGCTGTCGGTACTCCCCCACTACCCAATGGCTCTAGCGATACCCAATA
Organism: Chamaesiphon sp. VAR_69_metabat_338; assembly: GCF_031423935.1. NCBI lineage: Bacteria > Bacillati > Cyanobacteriota > Cyanophyceae > Gomontiellales > Chamaesiphonaceae > Chamaesiphon > Chamaesiphon sp. VAR_69_metabat_338. The sequence continues at coordinate 3,074 of NZ_JANPGM010000499.1, read as the reverse complement.
TGTCGAAGCTGTCGCCAAAGGCATCGGCAAACATCTCAATGGCGATTATAAAGTCATCGTCAATAAGTCTACAGTGCCGATCGGTTCTGGCGATTGGGTTAAGATGCTAGTACTCGATGGGGTCGCCGAACGTCAACCCCAACCGAGTTTGGTAGGAGCTGGCGAGCGGCTCCCGACGGCAGATGTGTTCGTGCCGAAGTTTGATGTCGTCAGCAACCCCGAATTTTTGCGCGAAGGTTCGGCCATTTACGATACCCTCAATCCCGATCGGATCGTCCTGGGTAGCAATAATCAACAAGCAATCGATCTGATGCTAGAGTTGTATAAACCGATTATCGATCGCCATGCTGGCGACCATGCCGACTTACCGCCCGTATCGGTCTTGACTACAGACTTGGGTTCGGCAGAGATGATCAAGTACGCTGCTAATGCGTTCTTGGCTACCAAAATTAGTTTTATCAACGAGATTGCCAATATTTGCGAACGCGTCGGTGCTGACGTGACTCAGGTTTCTAAAGGCATCGGTCTCGACTCCCGCATCGGCAACAAATTCTTAAATGCTGGCATTGGTTGGGGCGGATCTTGTTTCCCTAAAGATTTAGCCGCACTCATTCACACTGGTGCCGATTATGGTTACGATGCGCGACTGCTCAAAGCGGCTGTAAGTGTCAATCAACAGCAGCGGACGTTGGTGATTCAAAAGTTACAAAGCTCTTTGAAAATTCTCAAAGGCAAAACTATTGGTTTGCTCGGCTTAACTTTCAAGCCCGATACCGATGATTTGCGCGATGCACCCGCTCTTGATATAATCCAGATATTGATTGAGCTAGGAGCTAAGGTCAAAGCCTACGATCCGATTGTTTCGTCAGAATCTTTACCTCATCCCTACTTAGCTAATGTTAATTTGGTCGATAGTCCACAAACATTAGCAACTGATAGCGATGCGATCGTCCTGATGACAGAGTGGTCTGAGTTCAAAGATCTCAATTATCAACACTTAGCTACACTCATGCGTTCGCCACTCTTGGTCGATTGCCGAAATTTCCTCTCTCCCGCAATGTTGACCGCAGCCGGTTTTCAACACATTGGCATTGGATGCTAGTCAATTGTAAGATAGCCCAGTATGCCAATATCGACGTACTGGGTATTTTCATAGCTAAAAGTGGTTTTAACTATAAATAGATTGTAAAATTACTTGGCCTCAACTACACCAACGATCTATCCTTAGGTCTAGTCACATCGGCACATTGTTCATATTACGATTATTTTAGCTAGATTACTTCAGCCATTTGGCGGTTCCTTACCCACCTGTTCTATCAATATTCCAACATGAAAGAGAGTTTTCCTGAGTTTAATCCTCCCAGACTAATGCAGTCCCCAGAGTCAGTGAAACCTCGTCCAAATGGGTTCTCTGAACCACGGCAAGAAGAAGGGATGGGTGTAGGTGTTATCCTCAATGGTTTGCGTAAATATTGGTATGCGTCCCTGCTCACCACGGCATTAATGATGGGGACAATCGGCTATGTCACCTGGAAGCAGACGCGCATTTACAGATCGGCAGTCCAAATTGCGATCGATCTCAAGTCTAGTTCGAGTAGCAGTGTTGCCGAAAAATTGGCTGGTGAAGCGACTGGTACCGGGCAATCTGAAGATCGGACGATCGCCATCGAGACGATCACGCAATCGCTCAGAAGTAAAAGTACGATCGAAAAAGCCATTTTGGCGATTCCCGATCCTAAATTACGACCGCCACTGGCGCAAGTTTTGCAAGGTTTGGCAATTCGATCGAAGCCAGACAGTAATGTCTTAACGATTAGTTATGTATCGGTCTCACCTCAGGAGATCGTCGCCGTACTCAATGCCCTGAGTAAAGTTTATATCGACTACAGTATTACCAACAAAAAAGCGCGGACGAATAACTCGATCGAATTTATCGAGTCTCAATTACCTGGCTCGCAACAGCGATTGAATGCTGCGGCATCCCAAATCGAGCAATTTCGGATTAAGTATCGCTTTGTCGATCCGGCAACTTCGGCTGGCGCGCTCGATGGCTATCGTCAGACGATTGTCGCCAAGATTAATGAATCGCGCTCTACTTATTACCAAACCCAAAAGCAATACGAAGAATTAAAGAAACAACTTGCGGCAGTAGGATTGGAATCTAAAGGCAATCTGAGTACCACGATGTTGACTCAAGATAGTGGCTACCAAGCCCTATTTACGCAACTCCGAGAGTTAGAGTTGAAATACAATCAAGAAAGTGTCCGCTTTAGTCCCGAAAATCCCCTGATTGTATCTCTCAAAGAAAAACGCGATAGCGTCTTGATCTTATTGAGAGAACGCGCCCAACAAGTACTCAAACGCCAAGTCGCTGATAGCGAACTAACTCAAGGTAGCATTGCCAACTTTGGTAATAATCTCGCCCAAAATCTCGCCAATAAACAGGCCGAATTAGAGACTAGTCTAGTCGCACAAACAGCCCAGGCTCAGAGTTTAGAGGCAGTTTACCAACAAGTCCAAACTCAAATTGCTCAATTACCAGGACTGCAAAAACAATACACCGAAATGCAACGGGAGTATCAAATTGCCTCCCAAGAATTGACAGCATTCAAACAAAAAGTTCAAGAGTTGAAAATTGTCAACGCCGAACAAGTCGTACCGTGGAAATTATTAGATCCCCCAGAATATCCGCGATCGCCAGTTTCACCAGATGTCCCGCGCCAAATGGGATTGGGCGCGATCGGTAGTATCTTAGCCGGGATATTTGTATCTTATGGATTGAACAAACTCGACAATCGAGTTGACAACCCCGATAGTGTTAAATCGATGACGGGGATGCCTGTTTTGTCATTGATTCCCAGGGTGGATGATTTGGAACATTCGGCTTCAATCCGTGGTGGTACCTTCCTCCAGACGACTAAAGGTAAAAACAAAGATTATTCTTATTGGAGCTTTATCGAATCGATCCGCACGTTAGCACTGGGAATCGGACTGACATCGGTTGGTGGCACCACCCTCTCCGATAATCCCGACCAAAAGCAACCTGGTAAAATTATCGCGATGACTTCTTCGTT
>NZ_JANPGM010000498.1:0-4590 GCF_031423935.1 Chamaesiphon sp. VAR_69_metabat_338 | reverse complement strand
ATCCCCCCTAACCCCCCTTGAAAAGGGGGGAAAAAGATCCGGAAGTCCCCCTTTTTAAGGGGGATTTAGGGGGATTCAGATCTCAAAACGAAGTCCGACAGACTTGTGTATACATCGTAGCCTCCCCCACCCCGTCTTTCTACATTTTGTTACAGTATCGCCAGCCTCAGCCCAAATTATTGCAAACTGTGAACAGGTAAAATCTCTGTGTTTGGAGGAATTTTTGATGTCTGATACTCAAGTCTTTATCGCTTTGGCGGTCGCGCTGATTCCTGGTCTGTTGGCATTCCGACTGTCCACCGAATTATACAAGTAACCGCTTCAGCTAGCACGAGCGTCGCCGCTCGTGCTAGCTACTTGCCCGATCGACTATGAAATAAATCAGATTGCTGGTTAGTGCTAGAACAATCGCACTATACGAGCGCGACTATTGTGAAATATTAGTGCTGGTAATCTAAAAATTTTTACATAAGTAATGTGACAAGCCGTATAATTAGAAAAATTTTGATTGGGTCACACTATCTATGAATACACTACCTTCGTTCGAGCCACCAGCTTACCCCCGTAAAACTCGCAAATCTAGTGGCCGTCGATCGACAAGTAGTTCCCCAACGGCGGTAGACACTACTCCCACCGCAACGCAGACTGCTGTGCCCCGTCCGCGATCGCGTCCCAAATCCAATCCAGCTTACGCCCATCGTCGTCAGGGCTTAGAGCTAATTACCAAATCGGTTGCCTATTCGATTTTGTCAGTCTTTGGGGTAGTCACTTTGGTGAACTCGATCGGTTATAGCTTCTCCCAGCGCAACAAGTTACAGCATCTTGAAACCGAAGTTCACGATACGCAGATCCGCACCGAACAAACTACGATTAAATTCAATCGTTCGTTCGATCCGCAAGCCCAAAAGAACGTGATGGCCGAAAATAGCTATAAAGTCGCACCGGATCGCCTTCAAATTTTCCTAGTTAATCCCAGCCCTGACAAACCGTTGCCCAATAACCACGGCCAATAATCGCTTTGGTTCCAGCATCCCAGCAATACGATCGGTTGGGACACCTATAACTAATGAGCAGCAGTTGAGGGTGCTTGAGGCTGTTGAATAGCGGTAATATTTATGGGCGAGCCTTGCGGATGCGTGCGATCGGTCAACCAGAGTTGTCCTTGTAGTTGTAGCTGCCGACCATTTTGGGTGCCACTCTGCGCCAGCGATCCACTCAGCCGTAATTGAGATCGGATCGGGCAAGTGGTTGTTGGTACAGTGCCACTGAGATCTAATTTTTGTCCTTGTAATTTACCAGAAAATGTCGGGCGGGGATTGGTACTAGGTGTTGTTGACGTTCGCGTAGCGTAGGCTAAGCCTAATCGATCTTTGGCTTTACTATCGACAGTATCGGCATTTTTGACATCGATCGCATTGAGGTTGGCGTTGAGATAGATACCCGACTGTTGGATATTAAGTAACAGCGTTTTGTGCTGGAGACAACCTGGCAAATCTTTAGCAATAATCTGATAAATACCCGCCATCGGTTGTGGTGCTTTGATATTGGCCTCGCCATAACTAGTTACCAAGTTAAAAAAGCCGATCGCGCTGCCAATCGCCAGAGTATATAAACCGATCGATTTAGCTGAGAAAACATTCATGAGTGGCGACGCCGATAAGTAATGGATTGATTGTCGATCGTTATTCAAAGCTAAAGTTGAGGTGCGAACCAAACTGGCTGTAGCGACGTGCGATCAGCAGGGACGAGACACAGTGGATTGCCAATCGATCGGTATAGCGATCGAGTAACGGTTTGCGACGTCCCCAGGTATGACCGATACCCGTAATCGTCAGATCTACCTGCCGCGACATTTCCTCAATTTTGACGATCGGATCGATCGTATCTAGTACTGAAATCTCGATGCGCGCACTCAGCTGAGTTGGTAACTTGAGCAACAGCCGCTGAATTTCGTCGCTGAGGCGGCCATGTTGGAGAGTGGAAGAGTTAATCTGGATCAGTTTGAGTTGTCGCTGACGATCGTTCCAGAGCATTCTCAAGGCGATTTCGACGGCGAGATCGTCATGATGGTTGGCAGTATAAGGTACTAATAAAGTTTGATATGAGTGGGGAGTAGTTCGATCGGTACTAGCATCGATAAATACTGCCACATCTGCTGGCGTTGTGCCCAACATTTTCGCGACTCGTCCACCCAGCCGATTATTGGTAAAAGTAGGTCGGTGCCAGCCCAGTAAGACTAGATCTGCCCGATCGAGTGCCGCGATTACGGCGGTTTTTTGGGCGACATCGTAGCCGATTTGGACGATCGGTTGAAACATCGCGCGATGAGCGGTGACGAGCATTCCTAGTGGTTCGAGGGTATCGATCGTGGTGTTGAGCTGTTGTAAGCGACGAGCGATCTGCCGATTGGCCTCAAACGGAGTACTCTGAAACAAATAATCTTCCTCTAGCTCGATCAGGCTCAAAGGATTGATAATCGCCGATTGGCGATCGTTTTGAGCGATCGATGTCGCTAGTTGCAGCAGTCCGACTTGCGTATTGGGATTGGCTACCGGCACTAAAATCCGATAACCAGTAGGGGTCAGAACTTCTTTGCTAGTGAGATCTAGTTGTGGTGCCGATAACGACTCACTAGCTGCCCTACTACCGATCGCCGCTGGCGCGTCAGCCACTAATTGGCCGGATGTGGATTGGAGATTGAGGCGAATCGATTTTTTGGGATAAGTCCACTCCAATAGTGGGGACGTCATAAATGTCGTCACCAATGCCATAATTACCAGCATCGTAAACAGAATTGGCGAGATTACCCCTAATTCCAGACCGATATTCAAGACGATTAATTCGGTCAAACCGCGCGTATTCATCAACCAACCTAGTGCGGAAGCTTCCTGTCGATCGATCTGACAACTCCGCGCTGCGTAATAAGTCCCGAAATATTTGCCGACGATCGCTACCCCCAAAATTGCCGCACATAACAGCCACAGATCGAGACTATTTAACAACCCCACTTGCGTTTTCAGACCGCTATAGGCAAAGAAAACTGGCAGTAAAAATATCAATACAAAATCTTCAGTCTTTTGGGCGATTTCCCTAACTAGTCCGGGATTTTTGGGCATCGCCGCACCCATTAAAAACGCCCCGAAAATCAAGTGAATCCCGATCGCTTCAGTAATCAATGCCGACGAGACTACTGCCATATAAATCGCCGCCAGCATCAGTTGAGACAGCTTCCCCGTGCGATCGTAATAAGTAGATAAGACCTTCAGCAGCCATCTACCGACGGTTAACATGCCACCGATATAGAGCAGCGAATAAATAATAATCGGGATCGCACCAGCCATACTATTGGTTCTAGTAACTGCAATTGCTAATGCGAGTAGACACCAAGCAGTCACATCATCGACCGCCGCACAAGTCAATGCCAGTGTGCCCAATCTGGTGTTTTGGAGATTATTTTCGGTGATAATTCTGGCTAAAACTGGAAATGCCGTAATCGACATCGCCGCACCTAAAAACAAGGCAAAAGCTGTAAACGAAACGCTGGCATTAGAAACGATCGGATAGATAACTAAGGATAAGATTCCCGCCAGGGAAAATGGCACTAGAATACTTACTCCAGAAGTGACTACTGCTGTTTTGAGATTGCCGCTTAAGTATTTGGGATCTAATTCTAAGCCGATCAAAAACATGAAAAAGATTAACCCAATCTGCGATAGCACATTCAAAAATGGAATCGCCGACGTCGGAAATAATAGTGCCGATAAATCTGGAGCCAGCCAACCTAATAATGATGGCCCTAACGCAATTCCTGCAACAATTTCGCCAATGACTAAAGGTTGATCGATCGATCGAAACAACCAACCAACTAATCGCGATCCCGCGATCACAACTAATATTTCAATTAAGACGAGGACGACGGTTGACATTAGGGGGTAGGGGGTAGGGGTAAAGGTAGGGGGTAGGCTTTAGGTTTTAGGTTTTAGGTTTTAGGTCACTATTGGCTACTGAAGTTATAAGTTTTAGATAACTAAGAGATCCGATCGACATCGCTATCTTCTCGATCTTCATAATTCTAACTTTCCATCTCAAAATCCTCTCCCTCCTAAAGCCTAAAGCCTAAAGCCTAAAACCTAAAGCCTATTCCACTTGCTGAGAAACTCTGCTCCCTTGTCTCGTCCGTGGCGGTAAATAGCAATCAAACCATCTGGAGTGGCTTTGGTAAAATCGACGCCTAATTGTTTGAGATGGACATCGGGGCGGATGATATGGATGGGAACGCCATGAATATAATTGGGAATTGGATCGATGTGAAACATATCCCGATACATGGTTCCTGGCTCATTGGCGATCGCGATCGTTTCTCGATAGCCTGCTGCAACCATTGCTAATACCGGACACAGGCAAGTGTAAGCCGCATCGACATATGGTTTACCGTCGATCCAAGCCGGAATCTCCCAAGCGTGCATAATCCGCGAAGAAGCATAGGCGACAGCCGGATAGTTATTGGGGGTAATACGATGGTGAGCGTCGGCGTGATGCGTGCTAAATAGAGTAAAGCGCAGATTACGATCTACCCAACTGCGATCTTTG
>NZ_JANPGM010000497.1:0-9381 GCF_031423935.1 Chamaesiphon sp. VAR_69_metabat_338 | reverse complement strand
GGCACCTACACTCGCAGCGGCGGCTTGCATGGCCGAGATGCCTGGAGCGATCTGAAGATCGATCGTCTGCCATTCTGGTTTGGCTTCTTTATCCAAAACTTCTAGAACGGCAGATGCCATCGCAAAGATCCCTGGATCGCCGGAGGAGACGACAACGACATTTTTACCACTGGCGGCTAGATCCAAGGCTAACCTGGATCGATCGAGTTCGACCCGATTGTCGGAGCCGTGGCACTGTTTACCGACACTCAAATCTTTGACTAAATCTAAGTAGGTGTGATAGCCGACTAAATCGGTTGCTGCGAGAATCGTCTGACGCACTTGCGGGGATAGCCATTGTGCCGAGCCAGGGCCGGTACCGACTACCGTGAGTTTACCCTGCGCTTGGCCGATCGAGTGCGGATCGATAGGCTCGATCGCGCTGAAGATTGTCAAGTTGGCATCGCGACTAATAACGGTAAAATCGGACTGCCATTGGCTGGATTCTGCGAAACGAATCGGGAGATTTAAGTGCTGGCTAATTCTGGCAATTGCCGCTCCTGCACTGCTTTTGGGTAGAACGATACAGGCGATCGCCTGGAGAGCCAAATCGGCGGTAGCCAGTCGCGCGGCAATTACTTCCAGCCACTCTGGCACTGTAAATTGCGACGGTCGATCGATCGCCACAATTAGGCTAGTCGGATGATAAACCAACCGCGTGGGATTGCCAGAAATTGCGCGGGTTGTCACGACGATTTCCCGTTCGCCAGCAGCCACAAACGGAATCTCACTGGCGAGCAGCCACGGTGCCGAGCCAGCCAAGCTGACGCTCACCCCCGCAATTAGATCGGCGATAAAGGCTTTGACATGTTCCCGATTGGCTAAATAATAGCCAGCAGGCGGATTTGGCAATACGGTATTAAACTGAATTTTGCCAGTAGTAGTAATCGCCGGACGTACATTTAAAGCAGTAGCAATTGTTTCTGCCAGTTCGTTGACTCCTGTCATCCCACCCAACAGCGGCACCACCGCACTCCCATCGGCAGCTACAGCAACTACCGGCGGTTCCGTCTTGGTATCGGTCAACATTGGTGCCAGCGTCCGAATCAAAATCCCCGCCGCACAAAACCCAATTATCGGCACGCCGTCGCGATACAATTGGCGCACGGTATCACCAAAATTGGTAAAACTCACATCGACATCTGTCGTTCGCCCAGCCAACCCGTAGATTTTTGCCCCTGGTATAACTGTTATCGATCTCCGCGCAGTGGGTACGCTAAGTTGATTGAGAACGATCGCAATGGGCGTGGGTCGAGCGAGCATGATTTAACAAATGACGGTCTTCCTTATCTTATCTCTGGATGTTTGCGTGTCTCGATCGATTGATAAAATATTAATACGCCAAAGACTTTGTGGTAGCCAGATTGCCTCTTTCCATTCCATCGAGATCTCGATCGTGAAGTACCGTTTTTTCCTGCTGTCTTGATTTGCTAAACCGTCGGGACACCCGACGAGCGCAAATCGCTCCCCGCTCCCCGCTTTTTAAATCGATTATCATCTGCCCCTTTTAGCTATGCTACAGCTCGCTCGCAAAAAGATTCTATACGTCATTACTAAAGCTGAATTAGGTGGTGCCCAAGCCCATGTATACGATCTGATGAACTCGCTCCATCGAGATTATGAGGTACATTTGGCTGTCGGTGCGGCGGGAGTACTCACTGAAAAAGCGATCGATTTGGGGATTAAAGTCCATATCATTGACAATTTAAAGCGCAGTATTAACCCCACCAGCGATCTCAAATCGATCCAGCAATGTATTGCAATTATTAAACTCATTCAACCAGATTTAGTGCATTGTCACAGTAGTAAAGCTGGCGTAGTCGCCCGAATTGCTGCCTGGAGATGTCGGGTACCAGTTATTTTCACGGCACATGGTTGGGGTTTCGATCCGCGATCGCCACTGATTCAGCGCAATATTGCTTTGGGAGTTGAAAAAATCCTCGCACCAATTTCTACTAAAGTTATTTGTGTTTCCGAAAGCGATCGCCAGTTAGCAATTGCGCTGAAAGTTACATCACCAGAATTAGCCGTAACTATTCATAATGGCATCGAGAATAAACCGATCGCGACAGCGGCACCCGAACGCCAACCGCCGAAATTAATCATGGTCGCCAGATTCAATCGCGCCCAAAAAGATCAGCAGACATTAATGCAAGCGATCGCCAAACTAAAAGAGCCAGTCGAGCTACTTTTAGTCGGTACTGGCCCCGATTGGGAAGCAAGTAAAACGATCGCCAAAGATTTAGGTATTACCGATCGCGTTTCGTTCTTGGGCGATCGATTAGATGTACCAGAGTTGTTAGCCAATTCGCAGATTTTTGTCTTGAGTACGCATTATGAAGGCGCGCCGATTAGTATTCTAGAAGCAATGCGTTGCGGCTTGCCAATTATTGCGACCAATGTAAATGGAATTCCCGAACAAGTTGCCGATGGCGAAACTGGTTTACTCGTCCCCCATCAAGATGTCGATGCGTTGACTGCGGCTATTGCTAATCTAATTAAAAATCCAGATCTTCGCCAACAAATGGGTGTAGCTGGAAAACATAAGTTTGCTAAAGAATTTACGGTCGAACAAATGGCTGAGAAAACTGAATTACTCTATCGATCTTGCTTGAAGCCTAACGATCGACTGTAAACTAAAAATTGCACCATCATCTGTTTCAGATCGCTCGATTAATCCCCGCCTACTCAATGACACGATCGCATTCCCAACATCTGCGGGTGACATTTCTAGCGACTCGATAATTTTAGAGATTGTTACTGGTATAGTCTCACTAGCTATAGATCGAATCACTTCTCGCTCTACTGGTGATAATCGAGCGAATTGATGAGTCAGCGATAATTTAATATCTTCAGTTAGGAATAACTCTGTATATTTACAAAATTCACCAACTCTACCACCAAATAACTTATTAATCGCGATCGATACCGATTCTAAATAGGCCGGATTTCCACCGAGGTATTCGATCGCATAATCCCATCGCTCCTCATCACTCAAACCCCTAGCTCTAAATATTTCCCTACCACCATCGCCCAATCCACCCAGTGCTAAAGCATGAATCGAGCTATTAGTCCCAACTAATACAGCCATTTCGCTCGGCTCTTCACGGCTCAATAACAATAGACAGCTTTGATGATTCATCTCCCAAATCCGTCTGAATAATTCCCGATACTCTCGATATTCGTCCGTATAATTACCTGCTAATTCACCACTACTGAAGAGTCGATCGAGATCGTCTAAAACTATCAAGCAACGATGCTCTCGAAAATGTTCTAGCAGCAGGGATAACCTAGCTTCTAAATCTAATGGTGGTTCTGGTAAAGCCTCGATATTGAGTGACGCGATGAGATTGCGATCGATAAATTCCACCACAGAACGCTGACAGCCTAAACTCTGCCAAACGATCTCCTCGAATTCATCTTTAATATCTTCTACTAATTGTCTGGCTAGAGCAGTTTTGCCAATGCCAGCAGTACCGGAGATGACGATGGAGCGACATTTTTCTGTGAGTATCCAGTTTTTGAGCGAGTTTAGTTCTTGAGTTCGATCGTAGATAGTTACGAGATCTGGAATGGTTTTTAAATACTGTGGTGTGTTGGTTTTAGCTGCTTGTTGAAGACTGTGATTTGGGTGATGATTTAATGTGACTTCAGAGCAGATATTCACAAGTGATATCTGTTCTACAAATGATGATGAAATATTTTTAGATTGATGGCGTTCGATAGTAGATTTGAAATTTGCCTTCTTTACTTGTTCGCCTACAGCCTCAGAGATAGCCTTCCACAAGCCAGCAGCAACATCATTAACGTGAGATTGCTCACAGTAGTTATCATTGGCTATCTGTGAATATTTTTTGCCCTGACAGACACCTTCAATAATCGATCGTTCCAAGTCGTTGAGATGCTTGTTGCGCGACGTAAAGACTAGATTGTCAGCTATTTTCAGAGCTTCGGCAATATCCATAGTGAGGCGGTAGACTACATCGATCCTATTTTATCCTACTTTTCTGTAGCTAAACCCATTACTTTTTTTCCGGATCTAGTCAGATATTTTATGTCGTGTTTTCAGATCACAGGTTGGTAACTGCCTATTTTTTCCTATGGACGATCGATTTTAGGCTAGATATGCTTGTGATTACTGAAGAAAGAAGCTAGTCTTCCGACCTTAGTTTTAAAGATTATAACCCTAATCACAATGTAATTATGCGATGTATTGCTACTCTGACCACTTTATCTCTCAGCCTTGGTATCCTGAGCATTGCTAACTTGCCTGCAAATGCCAAAACCATATCATCAGCTCCTACGAATGTTAATAACGTCTCTCCCTCTTCTCAATTAATCGCTGGTAGTGCTAGTCGTGCAAAACTACGTGATTTTTTAAGTCGTTTTGGTCGGTCAGTTGATATCCAACGACTAGATACATCTGAATATCCTGGCCAATGTGTCAGCCTAGTCGCTCGTTATTTGCAAGAAGAATATCTTGGTGGTTCAAACCAAGCACTATATCTAGGAAATGGTGGCGATGTGGCACGTAATGTTGCAAATCAATTCTCCAATCACTTCAGCAATATCGAAGATCCTGCCGATCCAATTCCTGGTGCGATTATGTCTTTCCCTCAGATTGGCGGAGGTTATGGACATGTTGCGATAGTGCTTAACGCTAGAAGAATCAACGGACAATTGCAAGTAATAATTGTTGATTCTAATGGTGATGGGAAAGCTGGCTATGGTGCTCGAATTCGTGGACGCAGATTAATTATCAATACTGCCAACTTTAGTGCTAATGGCTATGGTAGTGGCATTGTTTGGGTTAATCCCAGAGATTAAAAATAGCCTCTTCCATAATTAAGGTCTATCCGAACACAGCTTTAACACCTAAGTTCTCGCCTGAGTGTGATTAGTCAATCTCTAAAAAGTCAATAACTGTTTCCATTTTACCCGATAACCCCGAATCAAAATATCATGAACAACCAGAACCTAAAACAAAATCTTGTTAAACTTACTGCGATCGTTGTCTTAACGTTACCGACAGTTTTACTCCAAGCACAAACCAGTCAAGCAATTCCCCTTGATGGAATCCTAGATTCTGCGGGGAAAGCCTTCGTACGAGCCTTGTTTAATCTTCCCCCCGAGCCGCCAGAAGCACCAAAAGAAGTGATTACTACAGAAGTGATTGCTACACCTGATAATTCTAACGTAACAGATCCTGGATCTATCTCTACAGATACTACTGATATCGTTATACAAAACTAATAGTTGATACTCTCGATAGATTACCAATGTGCGATCGACAGAGCTAATAAGTAGTAATAAAACTGTTTCTCACTACTTATTAGCTGTTGTTCTATTTTTTAAACAAGAAAACATCATGAAAGATTCCAAAGAAACTTCTTCAAATATATGTAATGATAAATTCTTTCTTCAACTAAAGCATTTGACTGTGTTGTCAGTCACTCTACCAGCACTTTTAGTGCCATTGTTAGCAATAGGAATTTCTTCTATCGGTAAAGCCGAAGAGTTCAAGCCAAAGCAGCTAATTGCTCAATCATGCCGAAACATTGAGATTCGGACGAATGGAAAAAGTAGAACTTTCGGTAGAGGAACGTCGGCAACAGTATGTGGTTATAAATTCAATTTTCAGCGAGATGGTAACTTAGTTCTAACTAACCAATCTGGTCAAGTCCTCTGGGCAACCGGAACAGAAGGACGTGGGCAAATATTAAGCATACAAGCAGACGGAAACTTTGTTGTCTACGGTGGCGGCGGGGCACTTTGGGCAACGAATACATCTGGAAATTATGGAGCCTTCCTTGCTATCCAGACAGATGGGAATCTGGTAATGTACAGAAGCGATGGAAGACAAGCTCTATGGGCAAGCAATACAGACAGTGGGCAATTTCGTACCCGTAATGCATCAGGATGGAGTGGCGGCGGTCAATCTCCAGTACAAGTTTCTCAACCCAGCCAGCGTGAAAGTCAAAGGAAAGTGGCTGCTTTTGTTGGGTTTGCGAATGGACAAAGGGGTATCAGACGATATGACATAAGTGGGTCAGACTATGACGGTCAATGCGTTACTCTAGTTGCACGATACTTGCAAGAACACTATGGCGCATCCCGAAGCAATTTGAGCTTAGATCATGGTCGCGGGACAGCAGCATCGGTAGGTCGCCAATTTTCTAACTCTTTTCTTCCATTAAGCGACCCCAGCGATCCTATTCCTGGATCTATTATCTCTTTTCCTCAAATTGGCGGAGGTTATGGACATGTAGCCTTGGTAGTTAGTTCTCAAAGAAGTGGAGAGAACTTAAATATACAGATTCTTGATTCCAATGGTGATGGTGCAGGCAGTAACTCGGTAGTTACACTACGAAATCTAACTGTTAACACTCGTAGTCTTACCGCTCAAGGCTACGGAGGTAGTATTCAGTGGGTTAATCCAAGAGATTAAAAGCTGACATATCTATGTAAAGCGATCGATTTATCCATAAAGATCGATCGCTTTTGTTTCCTGGATAAATTTTTCCGAAGTAGAAAATTTATAGGTTGGGTAGAGCAAAGCGAAACCCAATTAACTAACACACCAACATTCTAGAAATGTTGGGTTTCATTCTTCAACCCAGCATTTCTAGAATATTTGTCTATCGATCGAGTGAGAGTTGTAAATTTGAATTATATTCAATCTTTTCGTTCGTGTAGCATCCGCTTTGCGGAATCGCATTATGAACTGGATCGATTCGATAGTAGGTCTTTAAAGGTATATCTTTGCGATCGATCTGGGCAGTGACAATAAATTTTTTGGTGTCTCGATCGATCCTCTAGTTTTTTTGCTTCTGCTTAATTCGTTGTAATTTTTGTTGACGGATGAGTTCATCGCATTTAGCTACTAACTCTTCAAGCTGAAGATCTACTTCCTCAAAAGCAAGCCGAGCTTGTCGCAAATTTCCGATTAGTCGCTTGTCGAGTTCTGGATCTGACATTATTTGTCTATTATTCACGATAGTTCTCCTTCATGTCTAATTTCTTGGATACTGCGCTCTAGTGCTGGAATTTTTTGTTGAGTATTTTCAATTGTTCTATTTACTAGCTCTATGATATCAGATGGCACTGGAGGTTGGGCATTAGCGATCCTGCTTTGGAATACCGAAAACCTGGAAAATCGGTCTGTCGCTTGTTCTGCAATACTTTGAAGCTCATCCAAGTAAATTACACTACGATCTGTTTCACCAAAAGATTCAAATAAAGATAGTTCTAATGTTTTAGCCGTATCAATAATTTCTAAGAGTTGCTTTTGAAGATCCCAAATAGTTTGAGCTGTTTCTGGGTTTAATTTGCCCATATCTGTCTTATTTTATTGTACCGTCACAACATATTATAGTATGAACATGGTTGCAGGAATTTGGCAAAATGGCAGTAAAGCAACCCGAAGGTTTCTAATTTTTTAGCAACTATTTCGGCGATAGAAGTGACACTAAGCTAGAGTCAGAGTGCAACCGATCGCAACTTTTAGGTATGACTACTACCACCACCCAAACAACCGACTTCACGGAGATCGATCGAGCCATCACTCGCCTCCACGCACATCGATCGAATTGGGAAAAAACGAGCATTCCCCAACGCATCATCTATCTCCAGGACTGTCTCGATCGAACTCTTGCAGTAGCCGCAGCCTGGACGCTGGCAGCTTGCCAAGCTAAAGGCATCGACCCCGCATCCTCGTTAGCTGGTGAGGAATGGGTGGCGGGGCCGATTTCAACCGTGCGGAATATCCGCCTATTGATGAATACCCTTAAGGCTGGGGGACAACTGGCACCGCCGAAAATATCGCAGCGTGCAAATGGACAGTTTGTCGCGGAAGTATTGCCAGCTAATGCGATCGAGCGACTATTATACCTGGGCTATCGGGCAGAAGTCTGGATGGAGCCTGGAAGCGCACCCACCCAGGGCAAGATTTATCGCGAATCCACTGCTTGCCAAGTAGCTCTCATCCTCGGTGCGGGCAATGTATCATCGATCGTGGCGATGGATGTGCTATCGAAGTTATTTAGCGAAAATCGAGTCGCGATCGTCAAGATGAATCCCGTGAATGCGTATATGGGTGAGTATTTAGCCCAAGCATTCGCGCCATTAGTGCGGGATAGTTTCCTGGAAATTGTCTATGGCGGTGTGGAAGTCGGTAAATATCTGTGCCAACATCCCCAAATCGAGACGATTCATATTACTGGCTCCCACAAAACCCACGACGCGATCGTTTGGGGTGCCACAGAAAGCGATCGACAGGAGCGCAAAGCAGCTAATTCTCCCCAGGTTACCAAACCGATTACCTCCGAACTCGGCTGCGTCACGCCGATTTTAGTCGTCCCTGGCAAATGGTCGCGCTCCGATCTTACCTTCCAAGCCCGTCAAGTTGCCAGCACGATCGCCCACAATGCTAGCTTTAATTGTGTATCGGGACAGGTACTCGTCACGGCATCTGGTTGGGCGCAACAAGCGGAATTTTTAGCCGCCGTCAAACGCGAACTAGCCGCAATTCCCCCGCGTCAAGCCTACTATCCAGGTGCCCAAGATCGCTATCAAGCTTTTCTCGATAGATACCCCCAATCCGAGCCATTGAGCCAGCGTACGCCCGCGATCGTCCCCTGGACGCTAATTCCCGATGTACCGCCCGTAGCGGGCGAATATGCCCTAAATGAGGAGGCATTTTGTGGCGTGTTAGCTGAAGTTTCGATTGAGGCTGACACTGCCCCCGATTTTCTAACTAAAGCTGTCGAATTTGCGAACGATCGCGTTTGGGGGACTCTCTCATGTACGCTGCTAATCGATACTCAGACGCAGAAAAAATATCGTGCAGAATTGGATACAGCGATCGATAGTCTCAAGTATGGCACGATTGGGATAAATATCTGGTCGGGGGCGATCTTCTATTTTGGTTCGACGACTTGGGGTGCTTATCCAGGGAATACACTTGCCGATATCGGTTCGGGGAGTGGTTTCGTCCACAATAGTTATCTATTCGATCGACCGCAGAAGTCGGTGGCGTACGCGCCATTTCGGATTTTTCCGACTCCGGCTTGGTTTGCGACGCATCGGAATTTGTTAGGGATGGCGCGGCAATTGCTGAAGTTTGAAGCCGATCCTAGTTGGCAAAAGCTGCCAGGGGTGGTGTTGGCGGCATTGAGGGGTTAGGGTGTTTGAGGTAGTGCGGTAGATTTAATCTGCCGATCGAAAAGATAATCGATCGAGCTGTTGTCGAGATGAGGGCGTAATTGCGATCGGGAATCGTGACGGTAAACCAGACACGGTATCCAGTGTCGATCGAGAGATAATAGACATATATTATCGATT
>NZ_JANPGM010000496.1:0-11609 GCF_031423935.1 Chamaesiphon sp. VAR_69_metabat_338 | reverse complement strand
GAAGCATGACGCACCAATTTCATGTTTTATGATAATGGTGCGTTACCCTTACGGGATAACACACCCTACAAAACTTCCGGTTTGCTTTCGACAACCTCAATTACTATACCCTGTCAGCTATATAGGCTAACAACCAACTCGCAGCCGTCGCTCGTCTGGTTTGACGGGGGCCAAATTCGCCGATTTTATAGCCCTTAAAGCCGAGCTGTTCTTTGAGCAATTGTTTGTGGACGGCGGGAATCGATCGAGTCAGCTTGACCGTTGCCGGACGACTGGCGATAAAATCTGGTGGTGTGGGATAAACTTCCTGCCACTCTGGAGCTACTTGTGTGAGATCCCAAGTATGCTCGATCGGATGATACCGATAGCCCAGATAGTGCCATAAGATCTGATTGACTTGCAGATCGGAAATCGATTCATTCAGGATCGCCCAGATTGTCTCGGTATCCAGCGGTGGCAATTCCACCCAGTCCAAACTTGCGTAATCGATCGCCACATCGCCATTATCCATACAAATCGCCAAAACCCAACCCTACTGAAATTTTCACACCTTGTCAATTTCCCCGCTGTCTTGTCTTGTCTTGTCTCGCTGTCTTGGAAAGGTGCGACAGCGACGCGCGACCTGGAGGTTCCCTCCAGGTTGTGTGCGTCAAGACAAGACAGGGGAAACCCCGCTCCCCGCTGTCTTGACCCAAACGCACGCTGAGGAAACCGTCTAGCGACACGTCTCGCTTCGCTCGTCTACAGCGCGATTTGGGTCGCTCCCCGCTCCCAGCTAAATCATATTTTGAATCAACAATAATTGTAGATCTTGCTTGATTTGCGGTTGCTGATATCGCTGTTGAATCGGTTGCCAATCTTGCCAATTGAGATAATTGCTACGGGCGATTCGTTCGTAGAAAGTGGGTAACTTTGTTGGCGATCGTTTACCCAAGACTTTGCGCACGAATTTATCCAAAACCACATTGTCTTGAATATTCCCAAAGATTTGATGAATGTGTTTGAAATCTTTGAGATAATCTCGATATTTTGCTGGGTAACGCTCGGGAAACATTTCTAATAAATAGCGCGTAGCCTTAACTTGCTTCCGCAGACCGTGCATGGTATCGCCGTGAATCATCAGTAACTGCGATACTGCTGATTCTGAACCGATCGCGGCATTGGCATCTGGCTCGATCCACCAGCCAGAATTGAGGAAGAGGTTGCTAGTAACGCTCGTTAATAATTCTGGTAAAATCGACCCGATTTCAACGTTAGCAATCGGCGTATATTGGGGATGATTGAGCCAATTATTCAGTCCTAATTTAAAGTACTGAAAATCCCGTTCGTTAAACATCAATTTAACTTTCAAGATTTCCTTACGACGGCGTTTAATGAGAGTCGCTGCTACTTTTTCTAAGTGCGTTTGCTCGGATTCTGGCAAGCTAGCGCGGTAATTTTTAAAAGTGTCCTGCAAAACATCTAAATCGCGCACCTTGCCCAATCCTCTGGCGATGTGCCCGATTTGTTTATCCCCCATCACTTTGGGGATCTCGATGCTCGATCCAAAAGCTTGGATCTGCGATCGCAAGCGGCGCAAACTCACGCGCATCTGATGTACCGCCTCGCGCTCGTCATCTGCTAAAACATCGGCTTCGAGGGTCGCGATCGTAATGTATTGTTTCTGGATGGCTGGATAGATATAGTCAGCTAGTGTGGCTGGCACAGTGGCACACTCTGGCGGCAATAATGTCAAATTTCGATCCATGCTGTTTTACCCCTGTCGTGTGAGGAGCTAAGTTACTTCGATCTTAGCCCAATCATTATGTCATCGCTATTTCACCTGTGGACGTGACAATCTTTACACGCGGGGCATCACTAGGTCGATCGCCAGCTACTACCGGACTCGATCGCCAAATCGAGCGCGATCCTGACTAGACAGCTGGCCAAAATTTATTGTATTATTAAGGGATAATTCTCACTTTCAGTGTTAATTTAAGTAAAATACTCAATCTCTAATTTGTTGGCCTGACTTGCCATTGATGGCACAGTCCAGCGATCGAGATCGTCTCATCACCTTTAGCTTTGTTAATGTTCGTGTCTAATCTCGCTCATAACTCCATCCGCCCAACTTATTTTACCGATCGCCAGCTTGGCGAGCGGAGTTTGTGGCAGCTAGAGTTGGCCGATATCGGCAATTGCGCGCAGATAAGCAACATGAATATTGCAGCTAGAGAAATATATCTGCATCTATTACCACTCAAACATTGCGGGAAACCAACTGTCATAACATCACTTCGGGATGTTAATCAGTTGTAAATATAACAAGAACCAAATCTACATCTTCTTGTAACCCCCGCTTGTCTGCCACAGACAACGGGGGTTGTTCGTTAGGAGGCTCAATATCATGAAACCAGCCACAAGCGGCGTCGCAGACGGCAAGACAGTCGATCTCCGCGCCACAATTCCGTCGGTATTAAATAATTCTGTAGTAGTATTTTCGACCAACTATTTACCCATGGCGCGGATTAATATCCGCCGCGCGATCGGGTTGCTAATTAGCGGGAGAGCCGAACCGCTCGATTTGCAAGATAGCAAAATGGTATGGGTACTGCACTCGCCTTCTGTCGCGATCGAAGTGCCCCACCACATCCGCCTCAAAACCACTACCGCCGAACGGTTGTGGAAGCTGCCGAGTGTCAGTCGGCGCGAATTGCTTAGGCGAGACGGACATCGCTGTCAGTACTGCGGAAGTGCCAAGCAATTGACGATCGATCACGTCATTCCCCGCTCCAAAGGGGGCACCCACACCTGGGATAACGTCACGATCGCTTGTGAGACTTGCAACCACAAGAAGGGGGATAAATACCTCAACGAAACGGCGATGGTGCTCAAAACCAAGCCCAAGGCTCCCATGCACCCGACTGTCGCTTTTGCCGAACAGTTTTGGCAAGCACGGAATCCTTCTTAGTTGGGAGTTGGGAGTTGGGAGTCGATCGTTGATAGGGGATAGTGGACGCAAGCGTCCTTCTCCTCCGCTCCCAACTCCCCACTCCAGCAGTCAACTGCGGGGTTGGATAACTTTTGGTGCGGCTACTGCCAGTGGATGGGAATCTCGATCGAATGATAAGCGATCGACTCCCGCCCAAGTTGCGAGTAAATTGTCGGCGGTGCGGAGCCACTGCTGGCGATCCTGGGTGGCGAGATAGCCATTGAGGGGAATGCCTGCGATGCTATTTTGCGCGCCCGAGAGGATGCCGGTGAGCGCACAGGTGAGGTGGGTGCGATCGTCGATCTGGTAAGCTAATCGGAGGGCTAAACTCAAGTCTTCAGGGGCGCAGAGCAAACAATAAATTGCCAGCACTGTCGCACTGACGATCGGGTGCGGAATCGAGAGCGAGGGGTGGGTGAACTTGTATAAACTATCGAATTGGTTTAGTTGTCGATCGATCGTCCTGAGTGATTGAAATAATAGGGGATGGAGATTGATGGCTTCATCCAACAGTTGGGCGACGATCGTGCTGGCATCGAAAGATTCTGTGAGCGATCGAGATATAATATAGCCGATCGCGACCGCACTAGAGCAGGTTTCCCAATCTAATTCCCAACCATGACTGACACTAATTAGTATCTCGCGCAGCTTAATGCGATCGTCATGAAAAAATAACATTAATGGCAACATTGCCACGATCGCTAGCTCGGCAGTGGGTCGCTTGCTAAAGACGTTTTGTTCCCAATCTCGATCGATATATTTACCACGATAAATCAAACTATTAATGCCATTTGCCAAAGCCGATTTCGACTCCTGCATCAGTCGATTGGGGGCAATCTGGTGGGGAGTTAGATAAATGAGATTGCCACCGATTAATGCCCCTTGAAATCTAGTTGATAATAAGTGTTTCATCTGCGATCGACCGAGCGGTAAACTTGTTAGAATGCTGAAATAAATCCGCGCTCTTAACAGCCTCAATTATCCCTTATTACCTCACTTCATGCCACATCTCGATCGAGCCACTGTTTCCGAACCGATAACTGGATATACTGTCGGGACTACAGCCGCCGGATTGGTAGAAGTATTGGTCGATTGTCCGGGGACGCAAGCTCTATATACCTATAATGTACCCGATCGATTGAGCGTGCGGGTGGGCGATATTTTGAGCGTACCCTTGGGCGGGCAAATCGTCGGCGGGATTGCGATTAGATTTGTCGATCGCGTGCCGGACACATTAACAATTGCTCGGATCAAAGATATCGATGATGTGGTGGCGTCGGGATTATTTAAGCCCAATTATTGGCAGTGGTTATCGCAGATTTCTCAGTATTACTATACACCATTAATTCAAGTTATTAAAGTTGCTTTGCCGCCAGGACTGTTGACTCGATCGCATCGGCGGATTCGGGCGATCTCGATCGATGTAAACCCAAATATTTTTTTAAGCGAGATTGCCAAGCAAATCCTCAAATTACTCAACTCAACATCAGCCAGGAATTACAGTTGGCAACACATTCAAAAACAGATTCCCCAAGCTAGAAAAGGTTTGCGAGAACTGCTCGACAAGCAATTAGTTGAATCTTATTTAGAATCGGGACAAACTCCCCAACCAAAATTACAAAAAGCGGTCATTCTCACTGCTGAGGTAATGGGTACAGATCTGAGCGATCGCCAACGTGAGATTGTGGGTATCCTCAAACAACATGATGGTGAATTGTGGCAATCTGAACTAATCAAACTTACGGGCACTACCACCGCAACTCTAGCCAAGATTGCCGAAAAAGGGTATCTGGCGATCGTCACGAAAGAAAAGCTCCGCTCCGAGCGCGAACTGGGAATCTTTCAACAAGAACCAGCCAAAGTCCTCACCGCAGATCAAGCAGCAGCATTGACAGTAATTAATCGCATTTCTGGATTTGCCCAAGTCCTCCTGCATGGCGTTACGGGTTCGGGCAAAACCGAAGTATATCTCCAATCGATCGAGCGCATCTTAGCAAAATCCCAATCGGTATTGGTATTAGTCCCGGAAATCGGCTTGACACCTCAATTGACCGACAGATTTCGATCGCGATTTGGCGATAAAGTCTGCGTCTATCACAGTGCCCTCAGCGACGGCGAACGCTACGATACCTGGCGGCAGATGTTTAACAACACCAGTCAAATTATCATCGGGACTCGATCGGCCATTTTTGCCCCCGTCCCCAATCTCGGCCTAATTATCCTCGACGAGGAGCACGACTCCAGCTTCAAACAAGACCAACCCGCCCCCACCTACCAAACCCGCGACATCGCCAAATGGCGCGCCGAACTCGAAGCCTGTCCCCTCATCCTCGGCTCCGCCACACCCTCCCTTGAAACCTGGGTGCTTATTTGTGGGAAGTTGGGAGTTGGGAGTTGGGAGTTGGGAGCGAGGAGCGGGGACAGCCAGCAGGACGCAAGCGTCCCAAATCTATCTTTATACTCATCCTCTTCGCTAACGCCTAACTCCCAACTCCCAACTCCCAACTCCCATACAGTGGTACAGCAACTCCCAACTCCCAACTCCTACTACCTCCCCCTCCCCACCCGCGTCCACTCCCGCCCCGTGGCGCCCGTCGAGATCGTCGATATGCGCCAAGAATTGCACCAGGGCAATCGCAGCATCTTCAGTCGTTCTCTGTCCCAAGCCTTGCGCCAGATGCAAGCCCAGCAACAGCAGGGGATCTTATTCATCCATCGGCGCGGACATAGCACCTTTGTCTCCTGTCGCAGTTGCGGTTATGTCTGCGAGTGCCCCAACTGCGATGTATCGCTGGCGTACCATCAACCCCATACCGCAGAGCAGGCGCAATTGCGCTGCCACTACTGCAACCATTACCAACCTCAGCCCCGCAAGTGCCCAGAATGCGAATCGCCCTATTTCAAGTTTTTCGGCAGCGGTACCCAAAAAATCGTCGAAGAACTCAATCGGGAGTTTCCGCAATTGCGCTGTCTGCGCTTTGATAGCGATACCACCAGTACCAAAGGCGCACATCGCCGGATTTTGACCGCATTCGTCCAGGGAGAGGCCGATTTGTTGGTAGGCACTCAAATGCTCACCAAGGGGCTGGACTTGCCACAAGTCACCCTCGTGGGTGTGGTGGCGGCGGATGGCTTATTGCACCTATCGGATTATCGGGCTGCCGAACGCACGTTCCAAACCCTGACGCAGGTAGCCGGACGCTGCGGGCGGGGCGATGAGGCGGGCAAGGTCATCATCCAAACCTATAATCCCGAGCATCCCGTTTTGGCGGCGGTGACGAAACACGATTATGCGGCGTTTATTGCGGCGGAATTACCCGAACGGCAGATGTTAGATTACCCACCAACAGGTAGGCTGATTTTACTGAGATTCAGCAGCCTCGATGCTGTTGCTGTCGAACGCACCGTCACCGAGATCGGCACGATGTTAAATGCAGCGGCAATTGCTGGACGGTATGAAGTCTTAGGCCCCGCACCAGCGACGGTGATGCGAGTGAGCAATCGCTACCGCTGGCAAATCATGCTCAAATATCTCCCCGATGGTACGGCGAAACTACCTGACTGGGAAGTGCTGGGGACGATGTGTTCCAATCTGGTCAAGATGACGATCGATGTCGATCCGCAGAACTTTTTGTAAATTTGTTACAGAAAGTAACTAAGTGATGCGGTAAGATAACGATATCTCAAGTTAAATTACATTGCTGCGGCGATCGCCACCATGAGTGATACACCCATAGATAACACCCCGCTCGAATCTACGACTGCTGTTCTGGAGACACCACCGACACCAGAAGAACTCAAAGAAAAATATGTCAAATATGCCATGCGGAATATGGTCAAAAAGGGCGGCAAGTCACTCCAACATTTTGCCCTCAGTGCGATCGGATTGCTGGCACTTTTTGTCGGCTTAGCCTATCTAACTAAATAAAGGAGAGTTGGGGCAGCCGATTCGATCGCCTTCCCTCATCTCTACCTACCACCTACCGATCGCTATTTAGCTAGATGCAGCTAGAATTAATCCTTCAAGATCTATATCAACCGAGTGTCATCACCGAAGATACTTGGGTCGATTGGTTTCAAGATTGGTTGCAGACACCAGGAGTCGGGCTACCCCCAGGGGAGGCTTACGAACTGAGTCTCCGACTCACCAACGATGCCGAAATCCAAGCTTTGAACGCTCAATTTCGCCAGCTCGATCGACCGACTGATGTCTTATCTTTCGCCGCTCTGGAAGTAGATTTTCCGCAAGTGGCGGATAATTTTACCGATGCGGCTATCTATCTGGGTGACATTATTATTTCGGTCGATACGGCTGCAAGACAAGCCCCCGAACATGGGTATTCTTTAAGAAAGGAACTGGCTTGGCTCGCCAGTCATGGATTACTGCATTTACTGGGTTGGGATCACCCCGACGAGGCAAGTCTGTTGTTAATGTTGGATCGGCAAGCAAGTTTGCTGATACATAGTGGTGTTATCGATCCCATAAGTGTATAAACACGGCACAATCTCAGCCATAAGTGTGAAATACCTCCTTAATAAATCATTATTTTATCCCTGGGAACAATCGGTCTATGCAGATTAAACTAAACGAATCAGCCAATACTACAATTGTCCAATCAGATATGACTACCAAAATGTCTATTTCCCAACCATTAGAACGAAGTCCGCAGCAACGAACTAAGGCTTGGCGAGTAGCCACGAGTATTGGGGTGAGTTTTAAATATGCGGCGGCTGGCGTAACATACGCTTTTAATACGCAACGCAACTTTCGGATTCACTGTGTCATGGGCACCATCGCCATTACCATCGGCGCACTATTGCATCTGACTGGTGTCGAAATGGCAGTAATTTGTATCGTCAGCGGTTTAGTTTTGACTTTAGAACTATTAAACACGGCGATCGAATCGGTAGTCGATCTGACAGTCGGTCAAACCTATCACGAACTAGCCAAGATTGCCAAAGATTGTGCGGCTGGTGCGGTGCTAATTTCTGCTTTTGCTTCGGTATTGGTAGGTCTATGCTTGGTCGTCCCCAAAGCACTGTTACTGTTCGTTCATTAGCAATCCGCCGTTAGTGGTGCGACCGCCGATCGAGATCCAAGTTGTGAGCCGCTGAGTGGATTGAATTTTGAATCGATCGCGATCGATATCGGTGAGAATGCAATGATGTGTTTTACACTGGATCGGATTGGGATAATAGTGTAATGCATGATTTTAGTTATTGACAATTACGACAGCTTCACCTACAACTTAGTTCAATATTTAGGCGAACTAGGACAGGAATTAACTGTTGCCAAAGATATTCGGGTCATTCGCAACGATCGGATTACCTTAGCTGAGATCGTCAACCTCGATCCCGATGGGATCTTGATCTCGCCAGGGCCGGGGCGTCCCGAAGATGCGGGAATTACGTTAGAAATTATCCGCCAACTGGGTACCAACTACCCGATCTTGGGTGTCTGTTTGGGACATCAAAGTATCGGTCAGGTGTTTGGTGGCAATGTTGTCGCTGCGCCAGTGCTAATGCACGGTAAAACTTCCGAAATCTACCACGATGGTACTGGCGTCTTTACAGGTTTAGCCAATCCTTTTACCGCTACTCGCTACCACAGTCTCGTTATCGATCGAGCCACTTGCCCAGATTGCCTAGAAATTAATGCTTGGGTCGAGGATGGCACGATTATGGGCGTGCGGCATCGGGATTATCCTCACATTGAAGGGGTACAGTTTCATCCAGAGAGTATTTTGACCGATTCGGGCATGCAGTTGCTCCGCAACTTCTTGACATCGATTAAATCGAAAGTCGTTAGTTCCTAAATCTGACTTTAAACCAACGGCGGGGTCGATCTAGATCGACCCCGCCGCTTTCTGCCGATTACTTACCGGTATCGGGGAGCAATGAATAATAACTACAGTCTTTCAGGACGAGCGTGTGGCCGGGATGACACCTATTATTAAGATCTAAAGATTGCATCATACTGCCATTGGGATCGAAGCCAGTCCCACGATGGTAATTCCTAGACAGATGAAGATAGCTGTGGGTAATGCCAAAAATAGCAGCCCCGAGCAAGGCTAGACCTACAAAATTCAAGAATGAAAAGCCCGATGCTTTTACGTTCAAATAACTTGGATCTGGATATTCATCAAAGTTGTAACTGAGCATCAAAGCATTTAGGTCGAGTTTCTTGTCTTTCATAATTGTCGATTAAGCTTGGTAATTCGGCATGTTTAAAAAAAGTGCTTAAGGCAGCCTGGGATCTTTGCTTCACATCAAATGTGTGCGATTGCTGACCCCAGCAGTCAGATTGACACACTCAAGAACCTAATGGTAATGATGCCAGCGATCGGGAATCGGGTTAGTTAATGGCTAAATGGCAAGAATTAAGCATTATGCACTACGCCATTTGGCTTACCTTGCAAAGTATACCGATCGAATACTGTTTTGTCAATCCAATCGATAATCGATCCCAAAGTTTTTAAGTAACACTTGTGGCGTAAGTTTGAGTGCAAATCGTCGGTATTTGGGTTGAAAAAAATTAATGCATGGAACTGACATAAACAGTCGCCCTTATCGATCGATGTTGCTAGCAATAATTTTTTACATCGGAGCGATTGGAGGATACTTAAACTATCCCAATGTTCGAGCCAAATTACCAGTTTAAAAATGTTGAGACTCTGAGAATGTAACCCGAGATTATGGCCTGAAAATCGCGGCAATCCGATCGTAAGCAAGGCTAATTTGTAAATATTAATGTCGAAATATGATGTTAAATCGATGCCAATTATTTACATTCAAATCATCACAAAACATACAAATGTCTTCGGTAATTATACGGATTTAGATCGTGCCAGCGAACGCCTATATTTGGGATTGAAAGACACGTTTCAAAGATGGCAATCGCGATCGTGGATCGAAACCAAAATCGAACAGATCGAGATCGCCAAGACGATTCAGGGATATTGCGCGATTGAGGCAGTCAATCGTATCGGGAAATACCACAACTGAATAGACTCATTCTGTTGTCAGCGGATGAAGGATCGGGCTGGCTAGATCTCAACTAGCGATCGCTAGTGGCATTTTGGGTACTATATGGTAGGTTCAACATTTACCTCCCAACCCAATGGCACCTATAGTTACACCAACATCTTCCCAAACGGATGCTAGCCATTCTCCACATACCTAATGTAAATCTATGCTCGAACTCAAAGATAGTAACAAGGCACTGAGCGATACTGGCGATATTTTATTGTCAGCTAAAGCAAAATACAAGCAAGGTGATTATCAAGGTGCGATCGCTGAGTACACGCTAGCAATTGACTTTGCGCCGAATGTTGCGCTAGCTGTTTGCTGTCGCGGCGATGCCTATTATAAATTGGGGAAACAAGAACAGGCACTAGCGGATTACGATCGAGCTATCGAACTAGATCCGATGATGATGCTCGCGTATTATCGTCGAGGAAATCTGCATTATTCAGTCAAAAAATACGAGCTGGCGATCGCGGAATATAACTTGGCGATCGAGCGCAAGTCAGATTTTGCAACGGCTTATGTCAATCGTGGGTATGCCCAGCGAGAATTATATGGCGAACAAGAGGGTGTAAGCGATTGGCAGTCAGCCGCTAACTTATTTAAAGCACAAGGCAATCTCGATCGCTATCAACAGATGGTCGATTTAATCGATCTCAATTCTAGTATCGATACTTTATCGGGGATGTTGTCCTAGAGCGATAATGCAATGTTCGCCGCAAAAAGCGATCGCACTAGCGATCGCTTTTTGCTTGTAGGATGAAGATCTCGATCTGCCACCAATAGCCTGGAAATTTAGAGTTGCTTCTCAATCTTCTTGGATGACTTCCATCCAAATGGCTGGAGCAGTTGCCCCACCAAACTCGGTGCCATCGGGGCGTCGATGCCATATTGTTGCGGCCACCGTTTCGGTAGATATAGCGTTCCGAAGAGGATATCCATCGCCGGAAAAATGGCGGCGTAATTTTTGTTGATGTACTTTTCCCCATCATTAGTATGGTGCCAATGGTGAAAAGCAGGAGTAGCGATTAATTTTTCCAAGATCCCAAATCGCCAGCGGACATTGGCATGAATGATATAGCTCCAAACATGACCGAATAGTGTGTAATATACTGGTAACATATCGACTGTATCGCCATTTGGCTGTGCCAAACCGAGTAGATATAGTAGCGATAAGCCACAAATGCGAGTATAAAGCATATCTACAGGATGGGCGCGGTTATTGACGATCCAGTCCATTTTTTCGGCACTGTGGTGGATGGCATGAAATCGCCACAGCCAGGGAAGCTCGTGCGACCACCGATGCGCCCAGTACACGCCAAAATCGCCGACGATTAACGCCAGCACAAATCGCGTCCGCAGCGATAGCTGCGCTGCCCAGGCGTAGAGCATCGTACTCGGGGCAAAATGGTGGACGCTCCATGTGAGAATCGACAGTGGCAGGATCAGCAATAGCTTGGGTACCAGCCCATTGAGGAAGTAATAACCCAAATCGATAAAAAATTCTTTCCGCAAGACCTTTTGTGGCTGCTGGGCAAAGCATCTTTCTAAGGGGATGAAAATGGCTAACAGGAATACCAGCCAGATGCACATTCTCAAGATATCTAATGGG
>NZ_JANPGM010000495.1:0-10458 GCF_031423935.1 Chamaesiphon sp. VAR_69_metabat_338 | reverse complement strand
ATCGCGGGAGAGGGGAATCCAAAACCGGACATGAGGTAATTGCGCCTGAATTTGCTGTGCGGCTCCAAAGATTGCTGGTAACAGATACCGTAACTCTTGTTTGCGGGAAGCGGGAATCAAGGCGATGGCAATATCATCGTCAGTAATTCCTAATTTGTCGCGAGCCACTGCTCGACTAGCTAAAGTTGCGACGCGATCGATTAATGGATGGCCGACATAATTAACTTTGGCTCCGCGCTCGCTAAAGTACTTCGCTTCACCAGGAAAAATTGCCAAGATTTTGTCGGTAAATTTGACAATTGCATCAGTCTTTTTAGTACCGATCGACCACACCCATTCTTGCGGTGCAATATAGTAAGAAATTGGTACGCGAGGTAATTGAGTATGAGCGTAATTCCCAATCTCCACATTGGCAACAATATAATCAATTAAGACGATCGCATCCGGTGGATTGGTTTTTAAATACTTTTTGGCAATACTTTTAATTTTAAATGAGGGTTGAATATAGGCCAAAGCTTCCCACATCCCCATCGAACTGATGCCCGTTGTATCTGCCAGGATTTCTGCCCCAGCAGCGGCCATTTTACCGCCACCGAGCGCGACAATCTTCAGGTCGATCCCCAATGTTTGGGCTAGTTGCTTGAGTGCGGTGACGAGTAACGAGCCTTGCAGATCGCCAGATACGTCTCCAGTACTGATGAAGATGGTTTTCTCAGGAGCGGGGAGCGGGGAGCGGGGGGCGGGGAGCGTTGTCATTCAGTTGGGAGTTGGGAGTTGGGAGAGCGTAGTGTGGACAGCGATGCGCGTAACTCCTTCGGAGTGGCTTCGCCAACGGTTTAGCTCATCAAGACACCGCCCACCATCTAAGTTTGGGGCATTATTTGTTTAATAAATATTTGCACTCATCTACTTAGAGGGTGAAGATTGAGGATGAATTGGTGAAGTGGGTTTGCCGATTACAATTTTGCGAGGATGGCTGCGGCGACACGATCGCAGACGCCAGGATCGCCTAGAGCTGTGCGCATCTGGGCATAATCAGATAGCATCCGTTCGCGGCGTTCTGGGTTGAGCATCAGTTCGAGACTTTCACTCGCAACGCGATCGGCAGTAGCTTCATCTTGCAATAATTCTGGCACGATCGGCTTCATTTCGACCAAATTAGTCGGCGACATATAGGGAATCGCGAATTTAACCACATTTTTGGCAATCCAAGCTGTCACCTTGCTGACCCGATAAACCACGACCTGCGGAATATTCAGCAGTGCTAGTTCTAAACTAACCGTGCCGCATTTTGTAATTGCAAAATCTGCTGCTGACAGCACGAGATCGGCATTTTCAGTAACTAAAGTAGCGTTGAGTTGATAGGCTTTAATTTGGCTTTCGATCTCATCGACAAAATCCGGTCGTGCTAAGGGTATCCAAAACCGAACCAGCGGTAATCGATCTTGAATTTGACGCGCGGCAGCAAAAATCACCGGCAGAATGTAGGTTAATTCTTGCTGCCGCGAAGCGGGAATCAAGGCTACAGCGATATCCGCGTCTTTAATTCCCAGTTGTTGGCGAGCGGTGTCTCGACTGGCGAGAGTAGCCACTCGATCGACTAATGGATGTCCGATAAATGTTGCTTTGGCTCCGCGTTCGGTAAAGTAACTGGCTTCGATCGGGAAAACTGAAAAGATTTCATTGATGAAACTAACAATTAATTTAGCTCTTTTATGTTGCCTCGGCCACACCCAATCTTGCGGCGCAATATAGAAGTCGATGAGCAGATTTGGAAACAGATCTCGGGCATATTTACCGATACTGATATTCGGATCGACGTAATCAATCAAAATGAGGGCATCTGGCGGGTTGGCTTTTACATACTGTTTGGCCAGATCCCGCGCTTGGAATGATGGCCTCAAATACGCCAATGCTTCCCAGACACCGATCGAACTGATGAAAGTGGTATCCGCGATGATTTTCGCACCGGCTGCGGCCATTTTGCTGCCACCGAGAGCCACAATCGTTAGGTCGATCCCCGACTGTTCGGCTAGTCGCTTGAGTGCCGCCACGAGCAACGCACCCTGAAGATCGCCAGATACGTCTCCAGTACTAATGAAGATAGTTTTCACTTAGGGGATAGGGGATAGGGGATAGGGGAAAGCGATTCGATCTCATCGCTCGCTTTCCTGAAGATTTACAAGAAATCGCCGCCAGATAGTGAAGCTTCGAGACAGAGGGTAGGCGGAACAATTCATGTGTATATTACTGAATACTCAGTGAGAACCTAGTTTTAGAGTTGTTAATTAATAGCGATTGTTTATTTAGTTGAATCACCCAAACAACTTACCCTATCCTCTATCCCCTATTCCCTATTCCCTAAATTAGTCGCTTTTATTATCGATAGATTTACCAGGAATGGGGCCGCGCCGTTTGCGATCGGCTTTACCATCGATCGATAATCTCAAGAATCGCTGGAGGTGTTGGACGCTCTCATAGTTGGGGAACAAGTCCAAATCGTCTAGTGCGTGATTGAGGGTTTTATGAGAGTAATAGATCGTCCGGAAGGCTTTTTTGAGCACCGTTAATTCTTCGGCAGAGTAGCCAGCGCGTTCTAGACCGACAAAATTTAGCGCGCGTACCCGTGCGGGCGTCCCCTCGACGATCGTAAATGGGGGGACATCGCGCTGAATCCTAGTCATGCCGCCAATCATCGATAATCTACCGACGCGGACAAATTGATGGATACCCAGCACCCCACTAATTACTGCTTCGGATTCGACATAGACATCGCCAGCTAGCGAAGTGGCATTGGCAATTTTGACATTATCTTCGATCGTGCAATTGTGAGCCACATGCACGTAAGCCATTAATAAATTGCGATCGCCAATCGTCGTGGCCTCGCCAATGCCGGTGGCACGATTGATCGTCACGTATTCGCGAATCCGATTATAGTTGCCAATTTTGACCCAGGTTTCGTCACCTTTGTATTTTAAATCTTGGCTCTCTAAGCCGATCGCCGCCCCTGGAAAAATCTGATTGCCAATGCCGATAGTCGTCGGCCCTTCGATGATGGCGTGGGCACCAACTGTAGTCCCAGCACCGATTTTGACATGTTCGCCAATAATCGCATACGGGCCGATCTGCACGGTCGGATCGAGTTCCGCGCTAGGATGCACCACAGCGGTAGGATGAATTCGTGTCATTAACATTGCTACTCCAGCCATCTTGTCATTTTCCTGCCATTAGGTGATCGGTGATGCGGATGCTTTGCATATTCGCTTGACAGACAGTGGTAAATCCAAGCAATCGAGCAGGCTGGGACGGGTTTGGGGCTGAGGCCACTTCCCTGAGTCATTATCGATCTTGGTGTGTTACTGGTTGCTGCTGCGATGGCACAAGCTTTTCAACGATGGGGTCGCAAGTTAGTCGTTAGGCATCAGACTAGTTCCTTACTCACTATTATGCCCAGGGTTGAAAGATGCTAGCACTTTCTGTCTGCAGTGGATCGGCAATCGCCAATATCTCGATTACACTTCTACTAGAGCAAATGTAAGATCTCCAGCAGCAGCTAGTTGACCATTGACTTCGGCGCGACCGTGCATCTTGGCAAATCGACGACGTTTGAAGGCTTGGAGTTCCACTGTCATCACCAATTGGTCGCCTGGAACTACTTGCTGGCGAAATTTGACGCCGTCGATGCCGGTAAACACAAATAAGCCGCCATTATATTCGGGCAGTTGGGTCAAGACGATCCCGCCGACTTGAGCCATCGCCTCAATAATCATCACCCCCGGCATCAGCGGATGTCCGGGAAAATGTCCCTGGAAAAATTGTTCGTTGAAGGTGACATTTTTTAAGCCGACGGCTTTTTCTCCTGGTACGAAGTCGATAATTTTATCGACTAAGGCAAAGGGATAGCGATGGGGTAAGAGCTGATGGATTTCTTGGATGTTAAAGGTAGTTTTAATCGGCTCGGTGGGAGTGGGATGTTCTGGTTTGCTTGCAGAGACAGGGGTATCTTGAGATCGATCGAGGGTAGTGGACATTAGACCTAATAGTTATGTAGTTATATTGTTGTTTGGTTGTTCGTGAAAGTGTCAATGTTCTAATATCCCATTTCATGGAGCCTTTGTGCCAACTGAATATGCAACTGGTGACTGGCTTTATATGCTACAAAATGAGCTTGGGGAAATTTGCCGAGCAAACTGAGATCGCCGATTAAGTCTAATAGTTTATGACGGGATGGTTCATTTGGGAATCTTAAAGGGGGATTGAGCCACTGGATCTCGTCACAAACTAGCGCGTTATCTAAACTACCACCTTTAATCAATCCTGCCGATCGCAACTGTTCGATCTGGTGCGCCAATCCAAAGGTACGTGCCGGAGCGATCTCGGTGGCAAAGTCCTCGCGATCTGGTTGCCAACTGTGCCACTGATTACCGATGGGTGCGACATCAAAATCAATACCGTAGGTAAATCGCAGCACTGGCGACGGTAGAGCCGCCACAAATATCTCGCCGTGTTGAATCCAGACTGGTGTCTCAATCGCGCCAGATGCTGCTAAATGGCTTGGCGATGGCTCGATTCCCGATCGAATGATGTCCTCGACCCAAACTCGTGCCGAGCCATCTAGCAGGGGTAATTCTGCGGCATCGACTTCGATTCGGGCATCAGTAATACCTAGTGCCGCTAGAGCTGCGAGTAAATGTTCGACTGTCCGCACCGAGGCACCATTGGCCGTCAGCTCTGTCGAGAGTGTCGTCTGACTGACATTACCGACTTGCGCTGGAATCTCTGGGGTAGTGGGTAAATCGACTCGCACGAAATAACGCCCCGCTCCTGGCTCTGCTGGTAAGATCCGGACAATTGTATCGATCCCAGAATGCAGTCCGATGCCCTGGAATTCACAAATATTTGAGACAGTAGGCATGACACTGTAAGTTAAAACTCTTAAAATCGGAGCGATTCGGTGTTAATTATGACATGATGTGCCATTTATGGCGACGGGCGGTACTAATCCAATCCTGAATTCGATCGCGCCAGCAATTAAGATCCCGCACGCAAAGCCGGATCGGAACCGATCGACCTTTGGTACAGCCGCTCCTTGAGCATATCGGCGATCCGTTTCGTAAACCCAGCAGTCGGCACAGCGAGTAAGAGTCCGAGCAGTCCACCCACTTGAGATCCGGTCAGTACAGAGATAAAGACAACAGCGGGATTGAGTCCAGTCATACCGCTCATCAATCGAGGGGCGATCGCATTTTCAATAATCTGACCGACGAGAATAGCCACCGCCAACACTTTGAGTCCCAACCAAATATTTTGGAGAGCCAGTAGAGAACTAATAATAATAATCGTGACGGTGCCACCAAACGGAATCAGGCTGGCAAATCCGATCGTCAATCCAAATAGCAATCCAAATGGAATCTGGAGTAATAAAAATACAGTCATCAGGGAGATGCCTTGAATGGTCGAGACGATTGCCTGACCTGCAAAATAACTCTGAAAACTTTGCCGGAGCGAGTCTTGAATCCGTTCGTTCCAGGGTGCGGGGAACCAGCTCCACAATCCATGCCACAATGATTTGCCGCTAAATACTAATAAAATAGTTAACACTAAAATTAAGAGTAAATTTAAGGCACTATTAATCGTATCCAAAGCCAAAAAAATCGCTTTGCGTGAGGCTAATTGTAATGTTTGAGTGACTCGATCGGTTAATCCCGTTGTTAAATTGGTCAGCTCGATCGGGAGATCTTGAAAGATGGGGAGCGTACTGATGTCGGTCACTTGTGCCTGTGCGGCGGCGATCCAAGCTGGCAGCCGGTTGACAAACTCTTCCAACTGTCGAATCGCGATCGGCAATAGCCCAAAACTAATTGCACCCATTAAGGCAACGGCGATCGCCAAAACTAACCCAATTGCCCAAGCTCGGGGTAATCCGCGTCGCTCTAATAAGGCGATCGGATAATCTAGTAAAAACGCGACCAAACAAGCAGTAATGACGATGCTAGAAATCGGCTGCAAGAAACCATAAAGTAACCCGATCGACCACGCATTTAGAAAAATCAACGGAAACGCTAAGCTAATTTTGAGCCATTGAGGTAGTTTTTGGTAGGAGCGCATTTGAGATCGAACGGTGGCTACTGCAAGAGGTCTGGGCTGGCTTTGACGAGTATAACTGTTTGAAATACAATCGTTTAGCTAGCTGGTTTTAATGATGCCATATCAATGACAAATCGGTATTTGACATCGCTTTTTACTAATCGATCGTAGGCTTCATTAATGTTTTGGATCGGGATGAGTTCGATGTCGGCAGTAATATTGTGCTCGCCGCAAAAATCTAACATTTCTTGAGTTTCCTTAATACCACCAATCAGCGAGCCGCTGAGACTCCGCCGACCAAATACCAAGCTGCCCACATTCAGCGATAGCGGCTCGGGCGGTACGCCGACTTGAGTGAGATTGCCGTCGCGCCCCAACAACAGCAGATAGGCAGTGATATCGTGTTGTGCGGACACGGTATCGAGAATGAAATGGAAACTATTGAGATGTTTGTTCATCTCGTCGGCATTCTTGGAATTGACGACCTCATCTGCTCCGAGTCGGAGGGCATCTTCAACTTTGTTGGCGGAGGTGGTAAACACAACTACATGCGCGCCCAGAGCCTTGGCCAATTTCACCCCCATATGTCCCAGTCCGCCCAGTCCCACAATACCAACTTTCTGCCCTTTGCTCACATTGTGGTGGTGCATCGGGGAATAAGTCGTAATTCCGGCACAAAGTAGCGGCGCAGTGGCAGCGAGATCCAAATTCGGTGGAATTTTTAGGACAAAGGCTTCATCTACAACGATGCTGTCCGCATAGCCGCCGTAGGTAATGCCTCCAGACTTTTTGTCAGCGGAGTTGTAGGTAAAGGTTGTGTCATTACAGAACTGTTCCAGGTCTGCTTCACAATTGACACAAGTGCGGCAGGAATCGACCATACAACCCACACCAGCAGGATCGCCAGCCTTGAATTTTTTAACGTCGGCACCAACGGCGACCACTCGTCCGATAATTTCATGACCGGGTACGCAGGGATAAGTAGTACCTTGCCACTCGCTCCGGACTGTATGTAAGTCTGAGTGACAGACGCCGCAGTAGAGAATTTCGATCTGGACATCTTTTGGCCCCACCTCACGGCGTTGAAGGTTAAATGGTGCGAGCGGAGTCGTCGCATTTTGAGCTGCGTAGGCATTGGTGGTCATCGCTGGCATGTGATTGTGTCTGTAAGTGAAACGTTTGAATACATCGATCGTCGCCGCCTCAAACTGCACTCAAGGTGGCCGATGCTGGGTACTAAAAAGCCATGCTAGGCACTAGTAAGCAGACTGAGCTGTTCGAGCAGTTCCTTGGCGGCTGGCGCAGAAGATGCGGGGTTTTGCCCCGTAATCAGCAGACCATCCTTGAGCACATAAGGCTGCCAGTCGGCTACTTTGGCATAATGCCCACCGTTTTGCACGAGCATATCCTCGACTAGGAACGGCACGATCTCCGTCAAGCCGGCTGCCTGTTCTTCGGTATTGGTAAAGCCGGTGACGGCTTTACCTTTGACGATCGGATCGCCATTGGCTGCCTTGACTCGGCGCAGTACCCCGGGCGCATGACAAACTAGGGCGATTGGTTTCCCCGCTGCCAGTGTAGTTTCGATTAAGGCGATCGAAGATTTATCTTCAACCAAGTCCCAGAGTGGGCCATGACCGCCGGGGTAAAATACCGCGTCGAAATCGCTAGCGGCAATCTCGCTTAATTTAAGTGTCTGCGCGAGCGCGGATTGGGCGGCGGCATCTGCCTTGAAACGCTGCGTGTCATCGGTCTGAGTCTCTGGGGTATCGCTCTTGGGGTCGAGTGGCGGCTGACCGCCTAGCGGTGAAGCGATGGTAATAGTGGCACCAGCAGCTTGGAATGTGTAGTAAGGTGCGGCGAATTCTTCCAGCCAGAAACCAGTTTTTTTACCTGTATTTCCGAGCCGATCGTGTGAGGTCAGTACCATTAATATTTTCATGTTGACTCCTTTAAGTATTCGATCGCTGACCTTTTTTTAAGTTTTCATTAGCAGCTTCAGTATCTATGCAAATGCAAATTGCTGCCGTTAATATTGCTACTTGTGTTGGTGCGATCGAGGCCATCGTCAAGCAGACAAATTACTTAAAAGCCCATGAAAATTTACGTTGGCTGTTCGACCTTTAGCGCATCACACAACTAAAAATTATTCTCACAGACATTAACACTCATCCATCTTATAGTTCAATTTGCCAATCTAATCTCTATCAATAGTGGTAGATCCAGCCAAGATTCAAGCGGATCGAAAAGCGATCGGTTGGCGAGAATTATTTAATGTCAGTTTGGGATAATAGTTGCCTGGAGACTGGCAATCGTTGGCGGTACCAAAGCGAAGCCAATATTCTTAACCCGAACTCATGTTATTTGAAATAATTTTTGAGGCCAAAGATCCGACCTCACCCGATCGACAACAAGTCAGATCGGTAATAGGTTTAGCTAGCTAGATCTGCGATCTTGGCGACAGGTGTTTGTACATACCAAATTGCCTCCACCTGTCGCGCTAAGGCTTCAGCCTGCGATCGATAATCCTGCCGTTCATGTT
Source organism: Chamaesiphon sp. VAR_69_metabat_338 (assembly GCF_031423935.1). Classification (NCBI taxonomy): domain Bacteria; kingdom Bacillati; phylum Cyanobacteriota; class Cyanophyceae; order Gomontiellales; family Chamaesiphonaceae; genus Chamaesiphon; species Chamaesiphon sp. VAR_69_metabat_338. Next base: position 1,829 of record NZ_JANPGM010000495.1, on the reverse strand, counting down.
CGGCATCGGTACCGACGAGCAGCGTCACATGACCGAGTTTGCGACCGACTCGCGACTGCTTGCCGTACCAGTGGAGGTAAGTATGGGGAAGAGCGGCGATCTGCTGGCGTTGGGTGAGGTAATCGCTGTGAGTATCTTCATAACCCAATAAATTCACCATAACCGCGCCGCCACAGGTCAGCGCAGTGCTGCCTAAAGGTAAGCCAGCCACCGCCCGCAGCAGTTGGCTAAATTGAGAAGTAGCACAAGCTTCGATCGTCAGATGTCCCGAGTTATGGGTGCGGGGGGCAATTTCATTGACCGATACGCGGCCATCGGCTGTGGCAAATAACTCGATCCCAAACACGCCAACAGCATCGAGACTTGTCATTAATTTAGCTGCGATCGAGTTACACAGATCGATCGTCTCGACGGGTAGATCGGAAATCGTAAATACCCGCCGACAGACTTGGTCTTCTTGTTGAGTCTCCAAGATCGGGTAAGTAACGACCTCACCATCGACACCTCTGGCGACGATAACGGCCAACTCGCGATCGAAATTGACAAATTCTTCCACTAAGAATGGCGTGTCGGGATAGCGATCGCACAGGCTCTCTAGCGCAGCTTGCGATTTGATGATAAACGTCCCCTGACCGTCATAACCATTGCGGCGTGCTTTAACCACCACGGGAAATGCAAACCAAGGTGGTAATGCCGCTCGCTCTAACAGCGCGAATTGGGGTGTCGGCAAACCTAATTCTTGCAGATAGCAACGCTGGCGATATTTATCTAGCAATGGAGCCAATGCCGACAATTTTGGCAAAAAAGACGCCTTACCCGTTGCGGCGAGTTTGCTCAAGCCATCGAGATCGACAAACTCATTTTCAAAGGTAATCGCATCGCATTTAGCCGCCAGCACCGCTGTAGCCGCGACATCATCAACCTCGGCAAATACCGCCTCTGCTGCCAAACTGACAGCGACATCCCCAGGATCTGGCGTCTGTACGACCAATTCAAGTCCCAATTTTTGGGCGGCACTGGCCATCATCCACGCTAATTGTCCGCCACCGATTACGCCGATTCGTTTCATTTCAATTCTCAATCCGACTCAACCTTGTCTCTACTTTGTTATTTACAGCCGAGGGAGTCGCGAGTGGCGACACCAGTCTTGGGATTGACACCTGTGGCGATCTTGCACAGTTCTTTTTGCTGAAGTTTGCCCAAAATCGCATCGGTGAAGTCGGCACCAGCAATATTAGTATCCTTGAATGTCGATCGCAACATCATCGCTTCTACAAATACGGCATCGCTGAGATCGGCGTTGACAAATCGCACTTGGTCGAGCAAACCTTGCGAGAGATCGGCACCATGAAGATTGGTCGAGCTTAAGGTTGTGGAACTGATCACCGCACCAGTCAGATCTGCACCCGCAAAATTGGTTTTATCTAACTTGGCGGTAGTAAACACCGCTGTCTGAAGATTTTGCCCGGAAAAATCTTGCCCGCTGAGTTCGGCATTATCATAAGATAACGATGGTTTGTATTGAGCAGTTCCTCCCGCCGCAATTGCCTGACCGGGAAAGAAGATTAATAGAGAAGCAAGGATGAGCGCGATAATAGTAGGCATATTTTCAAATAAACAGTTAGCGATCGCTAGATGATGAAGGCTTGAATCTAAGCTAGTTAGTCTCAGTCAGATTTTTACATTCCTTAACATTGACAGTTTATCGCAAAACCAAGACTGCTCGATCGATCCCAACGCCCGCTCCCAACCCCCAACCCCCAATTCCCAATGTTCAAACTACTCATCACCTGGGTGCTCAATGCGATCGCGTTTTTGATTACCCAACG
>NZ_JANPGM010000494.1:0-10750 GCF_031423935.1 Chamaesiphon sp. VAR_69_metabat_338 | reverse complement strand
TTCGCCCTTAAGATCGCGTGCCATCGCCATCCCTAGTGCCGCAGAAATGCTCGTGGAAGCGTGTCCCGCTCCAAAATGGTCGAATTTACTCTCCTTGCGATTGAGATAGCCTGCAATCCCATTCTTCTGCCGGAGCGTATGAAAGCGATTGTATCTGCCCGTAATTAATTTATGAGGATAAGCTTGGTGTCCGACATCCCAAACGACCTTATCTCGATCGAGATCCAATGTTTGATACAGTGCCAATGTCAGCTCGACGACACCTAACCCAGGGGCTAAATGACCGCCACTGGTCGCCACTGTCTGAAGATGTTTTTCTCGAATTTCTAAAGCGATCTGCTCTAGTTGCCGTACTGATAAACCGTGCAACTGGTTTGGATGGGTGATTTCGCTTAGGTGCATAGCCAGTTTTCCCCGTCTGATACGATCTCGATGTTTGATTAGCTTATCTAACTGTAATTTATTTAGCAGGTTTGAGATCGGTAAATTCTCGGGTTGTTACAGTTAGCAATGGGAATTAGGTGTTTTGAGATCGCGCGCCCAGTTCGCAAGTGTCGATCGAGAACTCCGAGCGTTACCAGGATGCAGGCGCAAAGTGTCTGGAACTTGACAAAAACCTTTCAATCTGAAAATATTGCTGATATACTCGAAACATAATCATCGCTGCAATGCACTTAATCTCCGCTCGCAGAGTCAAAGAAGCTGCGGCTAGATACCCTGACGTAGACCGAATTATTAAAGACTTTTGCAAAAAAGTAGCACAAGCAGAATGGCAAAGCCTCATTGAATTGCAACAGGACTACCGAAGTGCAGAATCCGTAGGAAATTTTACAGTCATCAATATCAAAGGTAGTAAATACCGAATGATACTGAGTATTGAATATGCAGAACAGATAGCCTACTTTAAATACTTTTTAACTCATGCTGACTACGACAGAGATGAATGGAAAAACGATCCCTACTTTAGATGAAGGGAAGTATCGAGATCTACTCCAAGAGTTGAACATGGTACCAAAGGTCATCGAGAGTGAAGCTGAAAATGAAAAATGTCTGGCGATCGTCGAAGCACTGATGTTTAAAGGTGAAAGTCGGACGATCGAAGAGACAAACCTGCTGAGATTATTGGTAATGCTAATTGAAGCATTTGAAGAAAAACACTACTCCTTCCAGGAATGGCAACAGACGACACCACATGAGTTTCTACAACACTTAATGGCCGCAAAAGGCATTAAGCAAGTGGATTTAGTTGGAGTGCTCAGCCTTTCAAGCGGGCTGATTTCATCGATCGTGAATGGTAAGCGACAAATCAGCAAAGAGCAAGCCAAGAAATTAGGAATTTACTTTAAAGTATCCCCTGCTCTGTTTATCTAGCGGCGACGATCTTGTTCCCTAATGCTGCTGTGGATTTGATATAGTGATAGATAAGCACTCTCATTGTTAGTCGAAATTAATTAGATCGGATGTTAGAACTAAAACTAGAACGACTTCGCAATCTATTTGCCGAAATGGAGCGAGCGGCGATCGCTTATTCAGGCGGCATTGATAGTACTTTAGTTGCCAAAGTTGCGTACGATGTTTTAGGCGATCGAGCCTTGGCGATCACTGCCAAATCGCCGTCTTTATTACCCGAAGAATTGGCAGATGCGATCGAGCAAGCTAAATCGATCGGGATCGAGCATCAGATTGTCGAAACTCATGAGATGGACAACCCGAACTATTCATCTAATCCTGTCAATCGGTGTTATTTTTGCAAGAGCGAGCTGCACGATACACTCAAACCTTTGGCATTGAAAATGGGCTATGCTTATGTCGTTGATGGTGTCAATGCGGATGACTTACAAGATTATCGTCCGGGGATTCAGGCGGCTCAAGAACGGGGCGCACGATCGCCATTAGCCGAGCTAGGAATTACGAAAATGGAAGTCCGCGAAATTGCCAGATCGCTTGGGTTAGCTTGTTGGAATAAACCCGCTCAACCTTGTTTGAGTTCGCGGTTTCCGTATGGGGAAGAGATTACGATCCCGAAGTTAAATCGGGTCGGGAGAGCAGAAATTTATCTGAGAAGATTGGGATATGAAAATGTCCGCGTAAGATCGACTGAAGATACCGCTAAAATTGAGTTGCCAGCCGATTTAATTCAGCAGTTTGTCGCTGATACAAATTTAGTAGAGTTGACCGCAGCCTTTCGATCGTTTGGATTTGTCTACGTCACCCTAGACTTAGAAGGATATCGCAGCGGTAAATTAAACCAAGTTATCCCCAGCTTACTAAATAAGGCAATATAGCTATCAATTATCAATTATCAATTATCGACTAATTAACTCTGTTTATTCAGTCGATCGAGCAACCATAACGAACAGACTATCCCGATAAAATGAGCGGTAATCGTGTGAGTATTTGCCAGCACGATGAAAATATCCAAAGGTTGAATAATTTTACTCAAAGCTTCGGGGCTAAACACGGCAAAAGACGCTACCGAGGATAAAGATTTGCCTAGTAGCGTGCCCCCGATCGATTCTGCACCCATCACACTCGATCCCAAGCCAACTGTCGAAGCTGTCAATCCCCAGCGCACGAGCTGGATCGTTTCTGCTTTTTTCGGGCGGAGATCGGGATTTTTGAGCTTGCGGGAGACAAGCACGTAGCGGAAGAACCAATAGGTACTCACGTACAACACCAACAATCCCCCGATCGCAAACAGGAGACTGCTACCAGTACCGGGGTTAGCTGCTCCAGCACTGGCAAACGGTGCGGCAAAGATAAAAATCAAGCTAGAAACTACCGCCAAGACAAGTTGCAACCAAAATCCCGCCCAGCCAACCCTCCGGAGTTGGGCGGCGATTTTTCTAACTGTTTGGGGCGTATTACCGTTAATTTCGAGGTTAGACATAAATATTAGTTAAGTAATGAAAAGTAATTAATAAGAAAATAGAATAATTGTCCCTGAACGTAAATTGAATAAGTTAAGCTAAAAACTGGGTATCTAGATTTCGATCGCTTAGTGTCTCCTGTGGAGAAGTGGCTCGTTTCGACGGACGTACTCTCTGATTCTACTCCTGTCTTGTTTTGACAGATCTAATCTCAATTTACAACAGCAACATTTACACGATCGCTATTCCATCGAGCTTTCGGGCTGGATGAGGATTGAAACCTAAGTACAAATGGGTTTACCAACATTATAAGGTGGTAACAGCTATGAACTTTGAAGATATCTACTGCTTTTTCCGCAACCCGCCACCACTCTACCTCAATCAAGAGTTAGCGGTTTGTTACATTCTCGACATTCTGCTTCAAGACGATTCTTATGGTACTGAATTGATTGCTAGATTGGAGCACGAATCTTCAACCTACCGCCTTTCAGATACCGTTTTGTATAGTGCGATTAAATTTTTGGAAGCTAGCGGCACGATCGTAGGCTACTGGAAAAAGGTTGAAGGTCGCGGTCGTCCGCGCCGCATGTATCAAATCGCGCCAGACTGGAATGCTAAAGCCAAGGAACTCGCTCATTTTTGGGAGCGGTATTCTAGCGGTCATCCGACGACTGATACTAATACCGCTTTTGATAGTCGGGCATTCTCTGTCGGTAGCTAGCTGAAAATTGCCGCAAAGGATCGGGGATCGGCATCGGTCTGCGCTGTAATATTTTTATCTGAATAGTAAACAATCGGCAGGTACCATACCTGCTTTTTTTATCGCTCTTTCTTTTTGTAGATAGATAAACTGGTGAGACTATTTATGATGGATGACGTAGAGAAAGCGCAATTTATCCTATGACTTCACCTAACGCTGCTGCTTCCGGTCAATTTACCCTCTCCGGTCGTGCGGTGACGCGGCTGGGTTTTGGTGCTATGCGAATCACGGGTCAAGGGGTGTGGGGAGAACCCCAGGATCGAGAGGAGGCAATCCGCGTCTTAAAACGTTTGCCAGAACTGGGTGTCAATTTTATCGATACGGCTGACAGTTACGGCCCTTATGTGTCTGAGGAGCTAATCGCCGAAGCATTATACCCATACCAGGATCTATTTATCGCTACCAAAGGCGGACTGACGCGCACGGGGCCAGGTGTCTGGCCGCCCGTAGGCCGACCCGAATATCTGCGTCAATGCGTGATGATGAGCCTCCGTCGCCTCAAAGTCGAACGACTAGATCTGTGGCAACTACACCGCATCGACCCGAAGGTGCCGCAGGACGAGCAATTTGGCGCGATCGCCGATTTTCTTAAGGAGGGACTAATCGCCCGTGCGGGACTGAGCCAGGTTTCCGTCCAGGAAATCGAAGCCGCGCGTAAAGTGTTCCCTGTAGCTACAGTCCAGAATCGCTACAACTTAACCGATCGAGCTGATGAAGCGGTAGTCGATTACTGCGATCGTGAGGGCATCGGCTTTATTCCATGGTTTCCGCTGGCCTCTGGCGATCTGGCCAAACCGGGCGGCATGGTAGCTGAAATCGCCAAAGCACACGGTGCAACGGCGGGTCAAATTGCACTGGCATGGGTACTCAAGCGCAGCCCGAATATGCTGCCAATCCCCGGCACTAGCCAAGTCTCGCACCTCGAAGAAAATGTTGCTGCCGCCCAGATCGAGCTATCAGATGCTGAATTTCAGCAACTCGACAATGCCGCTAAGACCCTCAGCGCAGCCTAAGTAGTGAATTGTGTTAGCTTAACTTGAGGCCATCGAGCGCCAGCGATGGCTTTTGAATGTGCATTGGTGTTGGTGCGTTACCTTACTATCAATTATCAATTACTTTGGTGCGTTACCCTTCTCCTTCGGCGACGCTATGCGTTGGCGTTCGCGAAGCGTCTCGAAGAGAAGCCTGCGCTTTGCGCTTACGCGATAGCGGCGCATCGAACGGGAGGTTCCCTCCCGTTTGTGTGCGACAAGACAACACACCCTACTATCTATCAATTCTCAATTCTCAATTCTCAATTCTCAATTCTCAACTACTTCCATGGCTAATCGACTGATTTTACTCTGGCATCGCAACGATCTGCGCTTGCACGATCGTCAACCGTTGACTCAGGCACTCCAAGATAGTGCTCATATCATTCCGCTATATTGCTTTGACGATCGTCAATTTGGGCAGACGCAGTTTGGCTTTCCCAAGACGGGTGCTTTTCGAGCGCAGTTTCTGCTCGAAAGCGTGGCCGATCTCCAGCAGTCTTATCAGACTCACGGGAGTAATTTAGTCTTGCGGCGGGGATTGCCAGAGGTAATTATTCCCGAATTAGTCGATCGACTGGGAATTACTGATGTCTACTATCAACGTGAAGTTACTGGCGAAGAACTAGCGGTGGAGCAGTCGTTAGCAGCATCGTTAAAAGCTGCAAATGTCAACGTACGAGCTTTTTGGGGTCACACCCTCTATCACCTCGACGATTTGCCATTTACGTTAGCCGATCTGCCCGAGCTATTTACCAATTTTCGGAAGCAGGTCGAACGCGAATGTCAGATTCAACCAGCGTTAGCCACACCAGGGAAGTTACCACCGCTACCTGAAGATTTGGATCTCGGACAGTTGCCCAGCTTGAGCGATTTGGGACTGGAAACACCTGAATTTGACGAGCGAGGCGTTTTGGCATATCGCGGTGGTGAAACTGCGGGAATCGATCGATTAGATAATTATATTTGGCAACGCGATCGCTTGCGGGTCTACAAGGAAACTCGCAATGGCATGTTGGGTGCCGATTACTCTTCTAAATTTTCGGCTTGGCTGGCGTTTGGCTGTCTGTCGCCGCGTTACATTGCCGCGCAAGTTAAAAAATACGAAGATGAACGGATTGAAAATGATTCGACTTATTGGTTAATTTTTGAACTATTATGGCGCGATTATTTTCGATTTATTTGCGCCAAACATGGCAATGCTATCTTCAAGCGATCGGGACTCCAAGGTGTGGATCTAAACTGGCAACAAGATTGGAAAAGATTCGATTTATGGCGGGAGGGTAAAACGGGATTTCCGCTAGTAGATGCGAATATGCGCGAGATCGCGGCTACTGGCTATATGTCCAATCGCGGTCGCCAAAATGTTGCTAGTTTCCTTACCAAAAATCTTGGTATCGATTGGCGGATGGGTGCCGAATGGTTTGAATCGCTACTGATCGATTACGATGTTTGTAGCAATTGGGGCAATTGGAACTATACTGCTGGCGTGGGGAATGATGCTCGCGGTTTTCGCTTTTTTAATATTATTAAACAGTCGCAAGATTACGATCGCGAGGGTAAATATGTCAAACATTGGTTGCCCGAACTAGAAGGAGTTCCCGCCGCCAAGGTTCACGAACCCTGGAAACTTTTACCTGTCGAACAAGAGCGATTTGGCGTGCGGATTGGGGTAGATTATCCCCAACCGATCGTCGATTTATTCAAGTCGGCCCGATCGAATGAGCTGATTTATAATCTGGCATTCGATCTGCCGACTAGTTCTAGCAATCGTCCTGTTCCTAAGCGACGTTCTAAGTAAGAGGATTTTGCGACTGAAATCGCGCGGAGGTTCCCTCCAGGTTGTGTGCATCAAGACAATACAGACTGCCGATTGCGGATTGAAAAAACATACTGTGGGTGGACTTGGTGACAACAACCCAGATTGCCAAGTCTTGCTATATCGATCGATTACTTACCGCTAGGCGGGTTGCTTTTATTAATCTGGTTTTGCATTACTGCGGCAGCGATAAGCGAGCCACCACCACCTAAGCTCAGAATCAGTTTGAGCATACTCGTTGCTGGCCCTTCAGGCTTCGTCATGAATCCATAAATCGATCCCATAATTCCAAATATCAATAAACCACCAATAAGCCTTTTTTTAAATTCTTGATTCATGATGATAATTTGTCAGAATTAGATTGCGATTATCTGACGATCGTATATCAGATTTTGGATAATGTATATTGTCATAAAACCGATCTTTAGCTAAGTGGAATGACATAAATTGCGATCGCTATTTACTTAATAAAGAGGCGAATTGGCACCTTAGCAGGTCAATTTCGTTAGAATAGATAAGATGTGTCCGCCAAAAGACTTTTTGTAATGAGCAACCAACTGTACCAACAAATCCAAGAATTCTATGACGCTTCGAGTAATTTGTGGGAAGGAATCTGGGGCGAACACATGCACCACGGATATTATGGTAAAAATGGCACGCTCAAACTCGATCGCCGTCAAGCACAGATCGATCTAATCGAGGAAATATTAAGTTGGTCTGGGGACTTTAGCACGAATAGACCGCAAGATATTCTCGATGTCGGTTGTGGTATTGGTGGTAGCAGTCTCTACTTAGCCGAAAAATTTGGGGCTAGGGTAACGGGAATTACTCTCTCGCCAGTGCAAGCCAATCGCGCCAAGGAAAGAGCTAGAGCCGCTGGTTTGCAAGCAAAGACAGATTTTCAGGTAGCAAATGCGCTGAATATTCCGTTTCCTGATAATAGTTTCGATCTAATTTGGTCGCTCGAAAGTGGCGAACACATGCCAGATAAGGTGAAATTTTTGCAAGAGTGTCATCGCGTTTTGAAGCCAGGTGGGAAACTGATTTTTGTGACGTGGTGTCACCGTCCGACAACGCCAGCAACACCGCTGACGGCTGAGGAGCACAAGCATTTGCAAGATATTTATCGAGTATATTGTTTGCCTTACGTGATTTCATTGCCGGAGTACATTGAGATTGTCGAGCAGACTGGTTTTAAAGATTTGCGCAGTGATGATTGGTCTACTGCTGTCGCGCCATTTTGGGATGTGGTGATCGATTCGGCAATTACGCCACAGGCTATTTTTGGGCTGTTCCAGGCGGGTTGGAAGACGATCGAAGCTGCGATGTCATTAAAGCTAATGAGTGATGGTTATCGGAGCGGATTGGTACGCTTTGGTTTAATTACTGGTACCAAATAAGCTGCAAAATGATGAGTTATTTGCGAACTAATCGGTGGTAAAGATTGTCTCTTAACCTCTAAAAGGTAATGTCTGAGTTTAGACCCTTGTTTAAGAGCGAGAATTGTCATGCCTGCTTTTACAAGTATTATTTTCCAACCGAGATTTAAGCTTCAATCCTGTTAGAGAGAGTATGAGGATTTGACTTTATGGAAATAGATTGTATTTGTTTATGTGTTGTGGATGCACCGAAAACAAGAAATTTGTTGGTCGATCGATTGGGGCTGCAACAGTTAGCCGATCGATCCACCGCCCACACGATCGAATATCTAGTTGGTAACGCTCATTTGTTATTTTCGATCTCTTCCCCCCTAACTGCTGCTAGCCCCGTCGCCGATTATCTACAGATACATCCCTCAGGGATCAAAGATGTGTCATTTAAGGTAGCAGATCTAGAAGAGATTAGGTGTAGAGTCGATCGACTGGGAGTGAAAATTCTGTCCGGTTCTACTTCGCAACATGATTCACAGTGGTTGAGAATTCAGGGTTGGGGGTCGATCGAACATACAATTTTGCAAGCTACTAAGTCTGAAAAATCACTAAATCCGGCATTAACTGAAACCATTGTGGGGATCGACCACATCGTGCTCAATGTTGCGGCTGGCGAACTAGAACTGGCTGTCAATTGGTATCGAGAATTATTTGGTTTTCAGATCCAACAGACATTTGATATTCATACGCAGAAATCGGGACTGGCGAGTAAAGCCCTTTTAAGTCCTTGCGGAAAGATTAGATTCAATATTAACGAACCCACTGTCAGTAATTCGCAAATTCAGTCATTTTTAGATCTCAATTGTGGTGCGGGGATTCAACACATTGCCTTGCAAGCAGCCGATCTCTTCGCAACGATCGATCGATTGCAACAACGCTCGATTGATTTCCTACCAATTCCGCAGACTTATTACGCCAATTTACACAATAGGGCAAGGGTAGAACAACATCACTTATTAACCGATCGTGAGTGGCACCAACTCGAACATCTCCAAATTTTAATGGATTGGTCGGCAGCGACACCCGAACAAATTCTCTTGCAAATATTCACTCAGCCAATATTTGAAGCTCCAACTTTCTTCTTTGAATTTATCGAACGCCGCAATCGCGCCAAAGGATTCGGACAAGGTAATTTTCAAGCTTTATTTGAAGCGATCGAAGATTATAACTCTACGACATTATCTATTTAATCGCTGCCAACATTCAAGATTCTGACTAATGAGCGTAGTCGGTGAAACCGATCGTTCGCGATCGCTGGCTCGTCGATTGCGCGATCGACTCAGCAGTACTAAAGTATCGGAATGCAAACCGTCCCCCATTGATGAAATAGCCAATTTATAGCGATAAAGTAATAGAAAATACCGATCGAAGCAGCCCGAATGTACCCAAGTTATCAGATGATAGAGGGTGTCTAGATCGATATTGTCAGCGCGGTGATGGTGGCGATACCAGTAAAACCGCCGACGATGGCGATCGATCCGGGTGGGATCGTTATTTTAAGAGGTTATTGTGAAAAAAGTTTTAGCAATCGTTTTAGGTGGTGGTGCAGGCACCAGGTTATATCCCCTAACTAAACTTCGGGCAAAACCTGCCGTGCCGCTGGCTGGTAAATATCGGTTGATCGATATTCCCGTGAGCAACTGTATCAACTCCGAGATTTTCAAAATCTATGTGTTGACCCAGTTTAACTCTGCTTCGCTCAATCGGCACTTAGCGCGTGCTTACAATTTTTCGGGATTTAGCGATGGCTTTGTCGAAGTCCTCGCCGCGCAACAAACCAAAGATAATCCCGACTGGTTCCAGGGTACCGCCGATGCCGTCCGTCAATACCTATCGATTATCGAAGACTGGGATGTCGAGGAAGTGGTAATTCTGTCTGGAGATCATCTTTATCGGATGGATTATCGGTTATTCGTCGAACGTCACCGCGATACCAACGCCGATATTACCCTGTCTGTAGTGCCGATCGGCGAGAAAAATGCTTCCGAATTTGGCTTGATGAAAATCGATCCCTCTGGGCGCGTTGTCGAATTTAGCGAGAAGCCAAAAGGCGATGCTCTCCAGCACATGCGCGTAGATACTACCAAATTGGGGTTAAGTGCCGCCCAAGCTGCTGAAAAGCCCTATATCGCCTCAATGGGTATTTACGTCTTTAAGAAGCAAGTACTGGTAGATTTACTCAAGAAATCCCTAGAGCAAACCGATTTTGGTAAGGAAATCATTCCTGGTGCTGCGGATACTCACAACATTCAAGCCTTCCTCTTCGATGGTTACTGGGAAGATATCGGAACGATCGAATCCTTCTACGATGCCAATCTCGCTCTCACCGAGCAGCCGACACCCCCATTTAGCTTTTACGACGAAAAAGCACCTATTTACACCCGTTCGCGCTATCTACCACCCAGCAAATTATTAGATTCCCACATCACCGAATCGATGATCGGCGAAGGTTGTATCATCAAAAAATGTCGGATTCACCACTCGGTACTCGGCGTCCGTTCGCGCGTGATGGACGGTTGCACGATCGAAGATTCGCTACTGATGGGTGCTGACTTTTACGAACCCGCACCCGAACGCAAAACCCAAGCTGAGACTGGGGGCGTGCCGATCGGCATCGGTGCCAATACGACGATTCGTCGCGCCATTATCGATAAAAATGCCCGGATCGGTTCTGATGTGATGATTATCAATAAAGAAGGTGTTGACGAAGCCCAACGCGAAGAACTGGGTTTCTACATTCGCAGTGGGATTGTTGTCGTCCTCAAAAATGCGCTGATTCCTAACGGGATGACAATCTAAATAAGTCTGAGCTGAGATCTAAGGGTACCCACGAGGGGCAC